>DAVZIG010000016.1:5317-33322 GCA_052273435.1 Prevotella sp. | reverse complement strand
TCGGAGGAATTTATTACGCAAGCAAGGCTTTTTATGCGCTTTCACTTGACAAAGTGTAAGTGTATCCGCGATGCTAGTATATACAGCTTTAAAAAAGAACTTTTGACTAAAAAGTATCCGATAAAAAGCTTCGTATCAAGGCATGATACGGTCATTTCAAGGCATGATACGGTCGTTTCAAGGCATGATACGGTCGTTTCATGACACATAACAGAATTTTATATCATTAAAAAAGACTTTGTCTGCTAATTGAAGGGAATAAGCAATAAATCTCTTTATACAAGTCAGCTTAGTACATAAATTTCTGTTTTTCTAATCCCAATTACTGATAATGGTCTCCTGTGGTTGCACATATCATCATTCTTTTGTAACTTCGCAGTGAAATTAGGATCCTATGAAAATCAATAATCAAAAAGACAAATTACTCTCCATGATACGCAAGGGCAAGCCGATGACTCTCGGCCAGCAGGCGCGTCTTGTGCTGAGTCTTGCCTCACCTGCCATATTAGCGCAGCTTACGACTACGATGATGCAGTATATCGACGCTTCTATGGTGGGCAGCCTTGGTGCAGAGACATCGGCGTCGATAGGCTTGATAGAGACAACTACATGGCTTATGGGCAGCATCTGTTCGGCGGCGGCAGCAGGCTTTTATGTTCAGGTGAGCCATCAGCTTGGTGCTAACGATGCGGCTATGGCACGCTCCACATTACGCCAGGGCATCATGTCGGTGTTTATAGTGAGTGCGCTGATAGGGTTTATAGCCCTCGCCATCAGTCCGTTCCTTCCCACGTGGCTTGGAGGCGACTCAAGCATCACTCCCACATCATCGGCTTATTTTGCCGTTATTGCTTTGGCGTTGCCCGCTTTCCAGTTCTCGATGTTTGGTAGCGGAATGCTCCGAAGTTCAGGCAATATGATAGTGCCCAGTGTGATGAGCATGGTGATGATGACGCTTGATGTCATCTTCAACTTCTTCCTCATCTTCGACACTCGCACGGTGGATATCCTCGGTATGAGCCTTACTCTTCCGGGAGCAGGTATGGGAGTTGTGGGAGCAGGCATAGGCACAGCGTCGGCAGAGCTTGTGGCAGCATCGATAACGATGTATATTCTGTGCTTCCGCAACAGGGAACTGAACTTGAAGATTGACCGTGGACGCTTCCTTCCCACATGGGATGTGGTGCGACGCGCCCTGCACATCGGACTGCCTATGGGCATACAGCAAACCATCATGACCTCGGCTTACATTGTCACAACAATCATCATCGCCCCGTTAGGCACCTTTGCCATAGCGGCCAACTCATTCGGCATCATTGTCGAGAGCTTGTGCTACATGCCTGGCTATGGCGTGAGCGACGCTGCCACCACGCTTGTAGGTCAGAGCATGGGAGCTGGCAGGCATGAGCTGATGAAGCGTTTTGCATGGCTTTCTGTGGCGTTGGGCATGGGCATAATGACATTGATGGGCATTGTGATGTATGTGGGAGCACCGTTTGCCATGGCTATGATGACGCCCTCGGAGGAGGTGCGCCAGCTTGGTGTAGAGGTGCTTCGCATAGAGGCTTTTGCCGAACCTATGTTTGGCGCGGCCATAATATGCTACGGAGTGTTTGTGGGTGCCGCGAAGACTATTGCGCCAAGCGTCATGAATCTTATGTCCATGTGGGGTGTGCGCATCACGCTTGCCGCCTTGCTTGCGCCGAGCATGGGACTCAAGGGCGTGTGGCTTGCCATGTGTCTTGAGCTGATGTTCAGGGGAGTGATATTCTTAGTAAAATTGAAATTATGGAAAAGATAACAAACAAGGTTTTCGGTGGAGAGCGTCCTCTCTTCGAAATCCACAATGTGGAGCTCGACCACGTGCGCATCACCTTCGGTGAATCGGGCATAAAGGAGTGCAGCAACATCGTTTGCCGTAACTGTTATTTCGAGGGCAAGTATCCCTTGTGGCATGTGAGGAAGTCGGATATCCGCAACTGCTATTTTGCGCCTGGCTCACGTTCAGCCATCTGGTATTCAGATGACATGCACATGGAGGACTGCGTGATCAATGGTCCGAAATTCTTCCGCGAGATGAAGAATCTCTCGCTTAAGAATGTCACCATCAATGATGCCGACGAGACATTCTGGGGTATCAACGGACTTACATTGGAGAATGTGGTGTTGCATGAGGGCACTTATCCCTTCATGCATTGCCGCAACATCAAGGTCGACGGGCTGGAGTCGGATGCCAAGTATGTGTTCCAGTACTCCCGCGATATAGAGATACACAATGCAAAGATTGACACTAAGGATTCGTTCTGGGAAGTAGACAATGTCACTGTCTACGATTCTGTGCTCAACGGTGAGTTCCTTGGCTGGCATTCGCGCGGACTTCGTCTTGTCAACTGCCATATCTCAGGCGAGCAGCCATTGTGCTATGCCAAAGACCTTGTGTTGGAGAACTGCACCTTCGACCCTGAGTGCGACCGTGCCTTTGAGTATTCCACAGTTCAGGCTGACATACGCGGACACATCAAGAGCATCAAGAATCCTGCTTCGGGCAAGATTGTCGCCGACAGCATAGGCGAGATTATACTCGACGAGAATATCAAGCAGCCTGCCGACTGCGAGATACTGACACGAGCATAGGAGGTGTGCCTTAAAGCCAGTATCCTCTCCTACAAAAAGAAACCATTATGATTTACAATTTTTCAAAACCTACCAACCGCTTACACACCAACTCCTACAAATGGGACTCTGTTCCTAACGATGACATAATCCCGCTTTGGGTGGCAGACATGGACTTCGAGACCTATCCTGCAATAACCGAGGCTTTGCAGCGTCGTGTGGCTCATGGCATATTTGGATATACACGTGTGCCAGACGCTTATTATGAGTCTGTGTGCCAATGGTTTGCCAAACAGCATGGTTGGACAATAAATAGGAGCGACATAATCTACACTTCGGGAGTAGTGCCTGCAATATCCGCCATCATCAAGGCATTGACATTGCCTGGCGACCAGGTGATAGTGCAGGGTCCAGTCTACAACTGCTTCTATTCCTCCATACGCAACAATGGCTGCGAGATGGTGAGCAATTCGCTTGTATACAACAAGGAGACGTTGAGATATGAGATGGATTTTGAGGACTTGGACAGAAAGCTCTCGCATGAGCGTACGCGGATAATGCTACTCTGCAATCCTCATAACCCTGGCGGGCGTGTGTGGAGTAGGGAAGAGCTGAAACATGTTGCCGAACTGTGCAGGAAGCATGGTGTACGCGTGTTAAGCGACGAGATACATTGCGAGCTTACTCTACATGGCTATGACTATACGCCGTTTGGCTCTCTGCCCGACGAGTTGTCCTTTGGCTCCATCACATGTTGTTCTCCATCCAAGGCTTTCAATATTGCCGGACTACAAATAGCCAACATCGTGTGTCGCGACGCTGCTGTGCGTGAGCGCATTGACCGTGCCATCAACATCAACGAGGTATGTGATGTCAATCCCTTTGGCGTTGAGGCTCTTATGGCTGCCTATACCGATGGGGGAGAGGAGTGGCTCGTAGAGCTTCGCAGATATATCTCGGCCAATTATGACATGTTGCTTGAGTTCTTTGCCAAGCATCTGCCCCAGTTGCCCGTGATGCGCATGGAAGGCACTTATCTCGCATGGGTTGACTGCTCCTCATTAGGCGATACATCAGAGGAGATAGAAGAACGCTTGATGAAGGAGAATAAAGTGTGGGTGAATGCCGGCAGCATGTATGGCAAGGAAGGCGAGCATTTCATAAGGATAAACATGGCGTGTCCGCGTGAGCGACTTGAGGAAGGATTACGTCGCATAGCCGAAGGTTTGCATCCATAAGAAAGACTTGAAATAAAAAAGAGTGTCGAAAGCAAGTTTTTTAACTCGCTTTCGACACTCTTTTTATATTATCCCACCTGCGAACCAGGCTTAACGTTGCCGAGTACAGATGTCACGTTTAATGTTCCGTCGAAGTTGACAGCCGAGAGAATCATGCCCTGGCTTTCGATGCCCATCATCTTGCGAGGAGCAAAGTTGGCCACGAAGAGCACGTCCTTGCCTATGAGCTGTTCTGGCTCATAGTAGGCGGCAATGCCGCTGAGGATGGTGCGGTCCTTGCCAGAGCCATCGTCGATAGTAAACTGAAGGAGCTTCTTCGACTTCTTCACCTTCTGGCAGTCCTTGATATGACCCACGCGGATGTCCAACTTCTCGAATGTGTCGAAGTCGACATTCTCCTTGATAGGAGCAGCCACGTAGGAAGCAGCCTCATTGGCCTTCTTGGTGTCCTCGAGCTTCTGAAGCTGAGCGTTGATGGCGTCGTCCTCAATCTTCTCGAAGAGCAGGGCAGGAGCGCCAAGCTGGTGTCCTGGCTTGAGAAGTTCGGTAGAACCGAGCTGATCCCATTCAGTCTCAGCTACGTTGAGCATCTCGCGGAGCTTCTTAGAGCTGAACGGAAGGAACGGCTCGAAGGCAATCTCAAGGTTGGCAACGAGCTGAAGCGAGATATAGAGGATGGTCTTCACGCGCTCCATATCAGTCTTTGCCACGTGCCAAGGCTCACAATCGGTGATGTATTTGTTGCCGATGCGGGCAAGGTTCATAGCCTCCTTCTGAGCGTCGCGGAACTTGAAGGTGTCGAGCAGCGACTCTACCTTCTGCTTCACGTCCTTAAACTCCTCAATGGCCTTGCGGTCGACATCCTGAAGCTCGCCGCACTCAGGCACGATGCCGCCAAAATACTTCTTGGTGAGCTGCAGTGCACGGTTGACAAAATTGCCGTATACAGCCACAAGCTCATTGTTGTTGCGGTCCTGGAAGTCCTTCCATGTGAAGTTGTTGTCCTTGGTCTCAGGAGCGTTGGCTGTGAGCACATAGCGCAGCACATCCTGCTTGCCAGGGAAGTCAACGAGATATTCGTGTAGCCATACAGCCCAGTTGCGTGATGTGGAAATCTTGTCGTTCTCGAGGTTGAGGAACTCGTTTGCAGGCACGTTGTCGGGGAGGATATAGTCGCCGTGTGCCTTGAGCATTGTAGGGAATACTATGCAGTGGAACACGATGTTGTCCTTGCCGATGAAGTGGATAAGGCGTGATGAGGGATCCTGCCACCATGTCTGCCATGTGCCCCACTTTTCGGGCTGGGCCTCGCACAGCTCCTTGGTATTGGAGATATATCCGATAGGTGCGTCGAACCATACATAGAGCACCTTGCCTTCTGCTCCCTCAACGGGTACTGGAATACCCCAGTCGAGGTCGCGGGTCATTGCGCGTGGCTGCAAATCCATGTCGAGCCACGACTTGCACTGTCCGTAGACGTTTGAGCGCCACTCCTTGTGGTCCTCAAGAATCCACTGCTTGAGCCAGTCCTGATATTTGTTGAGCGGCAAATACCAGTTTTTGGTAGCCTTCTTCACGAGTCCGTGGCCCGGATTGTTCTTGTTTGTAGGGTTGATAAGTTCCTCTGGCGAGAGGGTGGCACCACACTTCTCGCACTGGTCGCCATAGGCTCCCTCGGCACCGCAGCGCGGACATGTGCCCACGATATTACGGTCGGTGAGGAACTCGCCAGTAACCTCGTCGCAGAACTGCTCTTCGGTTTTCTCCACAAGCTCGTGCTTGTCGTAGAGTGTGCGGAAGAAGTCGGATGCGAATTTATGGTGAATCTTTGATGTTGTGCGGCTGTATACGTCGAACGAAATGCCGAAGTCCTCAAACGACTTCTTTATAAGATTGTGGTAGCGGTCTACTACCTCCTGAGTGGTGATACCCTCTTTGCGGGCGCGGATTGTAACAGGCACACCGTGCTCGTCGCTTCCGCCGATGAACATCACTTCCTGCTTCTTAAGGCGCAGGTAGCGTACGTAGATGTCGGCAGGAACATACACACCAGCCAAGTGACCGATGTGCACTCCACCGTTGGCATACGGCAGGGCCGCAGTGACGGTGGTGCGTTTAAAATTCTTTTCTTCCATTTATTAATGTAATATTTATTTGTTTTCTGACTGCAAAGTTAGTGCAAAAATCTGATATATTGCCCTTTGTGGTGGCATAATATCATTCTTGCGGTTTTGTGGCTATGTATCAGGCATCTTCTAAATAAGGAGTGATAGAGTTGGAATTTATCTGTTTTAGTGGGCTTCCAGCCAATTCTCTCCCCATCCTGAGTCAGCCACAAGTGGCACTTGCAATGGGTAGGCATTCTGCATTTCCTCAAGTACTATCTTTTCTACACGTTGTTTTTCCTCTGGCAAAACAGAGAAGTTGAGTTCGTCGTGTACCTGCAGAATCATTTTCGACTTGATGCCCTCGCGGCGGAAACGCTCGAAAATCCTCACCATAGCTATCTTGATGATGTCGGCTGCAGAGCCTTGTATAGGAGCGTTTATGGCGTTGCGCTCGGCAAAGTTGCGCACGGTGGCGTTGTGAGATGTGATGTCGGGCAGATAGCGTCGACGATGGAAGAAGGTTTCGGCGTAGCCGTGCTCGCGTGCCAGTTCCTTTGCCTTCTCCATGTAGGCATGCACCTGCGGGAATGTCTCGAAGTAGCCATCAATGAGCTGTTTGGCCTCGTCGCGGCTTATCTCCAACCGTTCGGCAAGACCAAAGACCGTGATGCCGTAGATGATGCCGAAGTTGGCTCGCTTGGCCTTGGTGCGCTGGTCGCGCGACACACTATTTATGTCCTCCTTGTAGATGCGTGCTGCTGTTGCTGCATGGATGTCATAACCCTCGCGGAAGGCTTCAATCATGTTCTTGTCGCCAGAGAGATGTGCCATGACGCGAAGCTCAATCTGCGAGTAGTCGGCTGAGAAGAAGAGGCATCCCGGCTCGGGGATGAAACACTTGCGTATCTCTTTGCCATCCTCACCGCGAACAGGGATGTTCTGGAGGTTGGGGTCGGAGGATGAGAGACGGCCTGTGGCTGTAACCGCTTGATTGAAAGAGGTGTGGATATGTCCGGTGTGCGGGTTGATGAGCTTCGGTAGGGCATCGACGTAGGTGCCAAGGAGCTTTTTCAGACCACGGTGTTCAAGGATGTGGTCGACGATAGGAGCCTTTGAGCGGAGCTGTTGGAGAACCTCCTCGGAGGTGACAAACTGTCCGGTCTTGGTCTTCTTTGGTTTGTCTACAATCTTCATCTCGCCAAACAGCACTTCGCCCACCTGTTTGGGCGAGGCTATGTTGAATTCGTGTCCGGCAAGGTCATATATTTCTTTTTCTATCTGCTTCATTCGCTCGGTGAGCACCTTGGATGTCTCGGCGAGAGCATCCGTGTCGAGCAGCACTCCGTTCATCTCCATTTCGGCAAGCACGGGAATAAGTGGCATTTCGATATTGTAGAACAAATCCTCAACATCGGCTTCCTTGAGTCGTGGTTTCAGCACATTATACAGACGCAGCGTGATGTCGGCATCCTCGGCTGCATAATCGCAGATGTCGGCAGGCGAGAGGTCGCGCATGTTCTTTTGCGATTTTCCTTTAGGTCCGATGAGTTCGTCGATGTGTATGGTCTGATAGTTGAGCAATGTCTCGGCAAGTATGTCCATGTTGTGTTTCTGCTCAGGTTGCAGCACATAGTGGGCAAGCATGGTGTCGAACATAGGAGCGGCGAGTCGCACACCATAGTTCATCAGCACCTCCATGTCGTACTTAATGTTCTGTCCTATTTTCAGGATTTCTGTGCTCTCGTATAGAGGTTTGAATATATTAATAATTCTTTCTGCTTTTTCACGTTCTGCAGGAACAGCTACATAAAAAGCCTTACCTTCTTCAACTGAAAAGCTTAAACCCACCAATTCTGCATCAATTGGATTGATAGAAGTAGTCTCTGTATCTAAACAAAGAATTTGTTTTGTAACAAAAATATCAAATAATTTACGTGCATCTTCCTCTGTCTCAATGAGTTTGTATTCATGAGGTGTAGTTTTTAAGCTCTCAAAACTCGAAAATTCTGCATTAACCGCATAATTGGTCGGATTTTCGGCAAAGAGATCGAGTTGTTGGTTAACAACTTTTTGCTGTTGTTGAGGCTTCTTTACAAATTTGTCCAAAAGACTCTTAAACTCCAGTTCGGTGAAGATTTCGGCAAGTCGGGCAGTGTCAGGCTCCTCAAGCTTCAACGAGTCGAGATCAAGTTCGATGGGAACATCAGTTCGGATGGTTGCCAAGAACTTAGACATGCGAATGTCATCAACGGCAGCCTCCACCTTCTCGCGGAGCTTACCCTTAATCTTGGATGAGTTCTCGAGCATGTTGTCTATGCTTCCAAACTCGCCTATCAGTTTTGCGGCAGTCTTCGGACCCACGCCCGGGCATCCAGGGAAGTTGTCGGCAGAGTCGCCCATCATAGCCAAGAGGTCGATGACTTGGGTAGTGGAGGAGAGTGCATATTTCTCGCATACCTCTTTAGGCCCCATAGTCTCGTAGCCGCCACCATGTCGTGGGCGGAACATAAACACGTTGTCTGAGACAAGCTGACCGTAGTCCTTGTCGGGAGTGAGCATATAGGTGGTGATGCCAGCCTTGCCAGCTTTGGTGGCGAGCGTGCCAATCACGTCGTCGGCCTCAAATCCGTCTACCTGTAGCACTGGTATGTGCATGGCCTGTATTATCTCCTTGATGATAGGCACAGATGCTTTGATGTCTTCGGGAGTTTCCTCGCGTTGAGCCTTGTAGGCAGGAAACGCCTCGTCGCGGAAAGTCTTGCCGTGGTCGAAAGCCACACCAATATGTGTGGGTTTTTCCTTGGTGAGAATCTCGTTGAGAGTATTTACAAATCCCATTACGGCAGATGTGTTCAATCCTTTGGAATTGATGCGCGGGTTCTTGATAAACGCATAGTAAGCGCGGTAGATAAGCGCATAGGCGTCGAGAAGAAATAGCTTGTTCATTGTATTTAATATTGTTTTGGTGTAAAATTACAAAAAAAATGTCACTAATAACGGCAAAATCAGTAACTTTGTACTAAATATAAAAAAAATGGATTTTCTGTCAATTATAAAGCAACCCATAGAGGCGGAACTCGCCGATTTTATAAGTCTTTTCAATAAGTCGCTCTCTCACGAGGATGGCTTGCTCGGCAGTGCGCTTGAACATATCCGCAAGCGTGCAGGCAAGCGTATGCGCCCAATACTGATACTGCTGATGGCTAAGAATTTCGGTCGTATAAGCAGTGTCACACAGAACGCTGCTGTGGGTTTGGAATTGCTGCATACAGCCTCGCTTGTGCACGATGATGTGGTGGACGAGAGCGAGGAGCGTCGCGGTCAGGCTTCGGTCAATGCCACTTATGATAATAAAGTGGCGGTGCTTGTGGGCGACTATATTCTCTCTACAGCCCTGCTTTGCGTGGCGCGCACACATTCAGAGCAGATAGTGACTTATCTTGCCGAACTCGGACGCACTCTGTCTGATGGCGAGATACTGCAACTATCCAACATCGGTAGAAAGGACATTTCGGAGGAAGTGTATTACGATGTTATCAAGCAGAAGACGGCTGCCCTGTTCGAGGCTTGCGCAGGCATAGGTGCCTTGTCGTCGGGAGCTTCCGAGGAAGATGTGAAAGCAGCCAAGCTGTTTGGTCAGAACCTTGGCATCATCTTCCAGATACGCGATGACATCTTTGATTATTACGACTCTTTGGAGATAGGAAAGCCTACTGGCAACGATATGGCTGAGGGAAAGTTGACATTGCCTGTAATCCATGCCGTTAACAATGGTGGCGACGAGTCGATGCGCAAGCTTGCGCTTAAGGTGAAGGAACGTTCTGTCACAGAAGACGAGATTGCTCAGCTTGTGGCTTACACCAAGGAGAATGGTGGCATAGAATATGCCGAGCGCAGAATGTGGGAATTTCATGCCGAGGCACAGCGTTTCATCGACGAGAAGGTGGAGCATCAGGATGTGAAGAATGCGCTTCAGACCTATCTGGATTTTGTTATAAAGAGAAATAAGTAGAAGGATTTTTACTTTAGTATATAAAAAGCAAAGCCTCACTAAACCTTGATTCGATAAGGTTTGGTGAGGCTTTTTCGCGTTTCAAGCTTGCCTTATATTTTAGAAGAACTTAATCTGCTCGCCCTTGAGTTCGCTGAGAAGCATGTTGGCAAGGCGTGATGTGCCAAGGCGGAGCCACTTGTTGGTGAGCCATTTCTCGCCGAGCACTTCCTTCACGATAGTGTAATAGATGATGGCGTCCATAACAGTGTTGATACCGCCAGCAGGCTTGAATCCTATCTGAATGCCCGTTTCATCGTAGTATTCCTTGATGGCCTGGCACATAACATAGGCAGCCTCGGGTGTTGCGGCAGGCTCAAGTTTGCCTGTGGAAGTCTTGATGTAGTCGGCACCTGCATACATTGAAAGTATAGAAGCCTTCTTGATATTCGATGCGGTCTTAATGGCACCTGTCTCAAGGATCACCTTCATAGCCACGTTTTCACCGCAAGCAGCCTTCAGTTCAGAGATGTCCTCGCACACTCCTTCATAGTCGCCAGAGAGGAATTTGCCTACTGGCATAACGATGTCTATCTCGGTAGCACCGTCGGCAACAGCGAGTGATGTCTCTGCCACCTTAACCTCGATGCGAGCCTGAGAAGAGGGGAACGAGCCCGAAACACAAGCAATCTCCACACCGTCTACCTCAAGCGACTCCGATACAGTCTTGGCAAAGCAAGGATAAACACATATTGTAGCCACATGTGGCAGGTCTGGATACTCGTTGTCAAAGTCGTTGACACGCTCGGTGAAAGCGAGTACGCTGGTGTCGCTGTCGGTTGTCTTGAGAGTTGTAAGTTCTATGCTTCCGAAGAGGAAACGCTTAACGTCCATTGTGTCGTTCTCAGGCACCTTCTCGGCAATAATCTTGCGCACGGCATCGCGCACAGCCTGGTCGTCGATGTTGGTGTTATACTTGGCGAGAGCCTCTTCATACTTGCTCAGCTTAGGCTGTGCATTCTGGTTCTCCTGATCGTTCAGGATGATGTCTTTGATAATTCCCATTATTGTTGTTATTTGGTTTGTTGTTTTCTAGTTTTCTATCTATTATAGATTCTCACTCTTTATATAGTTTGGGGTTGTTCTTGTGGCGGTCTTTATCGCGCTTTGTCTTCTTCTCGAAACTCTTTTTTAGAGCGTCCGTGAGATCTACTCCTGTCTGGTTGGCAAGGCAGATGAGCACCCATAGGATATCTGCCATTTCTTCGGAAGGATCTTGCTTTTCGCCCTCCTTAAAACTTTGGTCGCCATAGCGGCGGGCCATAATGCGGGCAAGTTCGCCCACTTCTTCTGTTAGGCAAGCCATGTTGGTAAGCTCGGAGAAATAGCGCACGCCATACTCTTTTATCCAACGGTCTACAGCCTCTTGTGCTTCTTTTATTGTCATATCTTTATTGTGCTATTTATATCTCCAACGACTGTCCCATAAGTTTCATAAATAGGATGTATACAAGCCATATGGCGAACGTCGCAATGAAACAAATTCTGAATATTGCCCCTATCTTTTTCGACCTTTTGGCCGCACGGAAAGGGTGGGGAAATTCAATGTAGGTATTAATACAGAAACCTATCAATATTAACATACATCCCGTAAATTTATACCATGCAATGTCTGCTCCCCACGACTTAGAAGTGCGTAACATTATGAGACCTATAAAGATTAGGATGTCTGCGATTACAGATATAAAATCCTTTATACTATCCTTCATAGCTTATTCTTTGTTTTTGGTGTCCATACAGATAGTTACCGGACCATCGTTCAGAAGCTCTACCTTCATGTCTGCTCCAAACTCTCCAGTGCCCACTTCTTTGCCGAGAGCTGCTGAAAGTTTGCTGCAGAACTCCTCGTATAGCGGAATAGAAATATCGTGGCTTGCAGCACGGAACCATGACGGGCGGTTACCCTTCTTGTAGGATGCGTAGAGCGTGAACTGGCTAACCACCAAAGCCTCACCATGGACATCTATAATCGAGCGGTTCATCACGCCGTTTTCATCGTCGAACACGCGTAGGGCAGACACTTTCTTCACAAGCCAGTCAACATCCTCGGATGTGTCGGTAGCCTCGATGCCGAGGAGCAGAAGGAAGCCATTGCCAATGCTCGACTTCACATTACCGTCGATAGTGACGGACGCATGTTGTACGCGTTGTATAACTGTTCTCATATCTTTTTTTATTCTTTTTTTAGTGATATTTTGTTTGTTGGATATTTTGGGGTATGCGTAGGGCATTGTGTCTCTCCACATTATCTACAAAGATATTACAAAATCCCGATATTGGCAAGCATTATTCCAAATACATGTATAAGGTTTTTTAATAGGAATGTTAATTCTGCTTGTTTTCTTTTGAAATGTCAATGGAATTTGATAAATTTGCAAAGTGAAATAAAGATACGTCAGATTTCTGAAAGATCATACAGTACAGATTAGGTAAAGACTTTTAGTTTTTAGTATAATTTGATATAAGGATTGGCTTGCCGTTGCCCGTGACGGGTAGGGGTAAGTGTAGGAAGATAATCAAATCTTCTCTGTGTGTGCGCTAAGGTCGTGAGATCATGGCGCATTTTTTTATGCCTGTTTCCCAAGTCCTTCTTTTATCTTTATGGCCTTGGATGCTCCCACTATTTTTCCCAAGTCTTCTACGGATGCTTCCTGTATACGTTTCACGCTCTTGAATGCTTTAAGCAGTCGGTCGCGTGTTGCTGGTCCTATGCCAGGTATGTCGTCGAGCGCACTATGCAGGGCGTGCTTTGATCGCTTGTCGCGATGGAATGATATTGCGTAGCGGTGCACCTCATCCTGTATTTGCGTGAGAACATGAAAGAGTTCGGAGTCGGTTTTAAGGGCAATGGTCTTGGGTGGATTTCCAAATAGCAGTTCGTTTGTGCGGTGACGGTCGTCCTTGGCAAGTCCTGCAATAGGAATGTTCAGATGCAATTCATCCTCTACTACTTCGCGCACCACGCTCATCTGTCCCAATCCACCGTCGGTGATGATAAGGTCGGGTAGGGCTGTGCCTTCTTCCATCATTCGTGAATAGCGTCGGCGCACAACCTCTTGCATCGAGGCATAGTCGTCGGGACCTACAACAGTCTTGATGTTGTATTTGCGATAATCCTTGCGCGAGGGTTTCATACCTTTATATACTATGCAGCCAGCCACGGCATCCGTGCCAGAAATGTTGGAGTTGTCGAAACATTCAATCTGATAAGGCATCTTTTCGAGTTGCAGTTTCTGTTGCAATTCCTTCATCAGTCGAGTTTGCTTTTGCTCAGGGTTCAGTTTTTCTGCTTGTTTTAATCTGTCGAATTTATATTGCTTGCAATTCATTTCTCCCAATTCAAGCAGGTGTTTCTTGTCGCCTCTTTGTGGCACAAAGAATGAAGCCTCGGTCAGTTTCCATTCCATATCGAAGGGCACTATTATCTCCTTAGCCTTACTTTGGAACCTTTCGCGTATTTCTGGTATTGCAGTGAGAAGCAGTTCGCGGTCGGTCTCGTCAAGTTTGCGCTTATATTCAAAAGTGAAACTCTGGTTCACCGCACCGTTCTTTACGTGGATATAGTTGATGAAAGCCGTTCGGCTCATGTCGTCGTCGACAATGGTGAACACGTCAACATCGGTGATGGTATGGCTCACTACCTCGCTCTTGGCACAGAAACTCTCAATCAAGAGATACTTCTGCTTCAGTTCCTCAGCTTCCTCGAATTTCAGTTCTGCCGCTTTTTGCTGCATCTCCTCGTATACATGTTGTGACAGCTGTCGCGTGTTACCCTTAAGAATCTCGCGAGCCTGTGCAATGGAAGACTGATAATCCTCCAACGATTGCTTGCCGCAACATGGAGCCTTGCAGTTGTGAATGTGGTACTCAAGGCATGGCTTGTATCTGCCCTGTTCTATACCTTCTTTTGTTATAGGCATGCGGCACGTGCGTGGCTTGTAGAGTTTGTGTATAAGTTCGAGCACGGCAAACATGCTGCCCGTATGAGAGTAAGGACCGAAGAATGTGCCGAACTTCTTGTTTATCTGTCGCGTCTTGAAAACGCGCGGCAGATACTCGTTGGTTACGCAGATGCTCGGATATGTCTTGCCGTCTTTAAGCAGTACATTATATCGAGGGTTGTATTTCTTTATAAGGCTGTTCTCAAGCAACAGAGCGTCCTCCTCGGTTTTCACAACCGTGTAGCTGATGTCATCAATCTTCGACACCAGCACCTTCGTCTTAAACCTGTCAACCTCCTTATGGAAGTAGCTCGACACGCGTTGTTTCAGTCGCTTCGCCTTGCCTACATATATAATGGTATGATCGGCATCGTAAAACTGGTAGCTGCCCGGTTTGTCGGGCATGTTGAGCACTATGTTCTTAAGGCGCTCAATGCGCTTCTCGTTTTCTTCCTTTGTCATGTTGCCTGTTGTTTTGTTGTGTCTGTACAGCCTGTAAGTACTTTGAAATTAAGAGTGTTGCCCTGTTTTGTTTCACGTGGAACTACAACCTCCTGTTGTTTCATTTAATGGAGTTGGTATAGGCTTATCTCATGTAGTCGGTGGGCCAATATGTCCTTCCTGTAGTTAGTGAGCCATGATGTCCCTCCTGTAGTAGGTGAGCCATGAAATCCTTCATGTTGTATTTAAAGTATATCCCAACTACTTCCTGCGTTTGATTTGCTCCATCAGTTTTATGTAAAAGCGCGGCAAGCCTGTAAGCCTGTCGCGCCTGTTGCCTGTTATGATCCAGTGGAGTGTGGATTAAATCTTGATGAGGGATGTAATCTCGATATCTTCGTCGAAACCCTCGCGTCCGTTCAGACCTTCGTTCACAAGTTCTATGATGAAGTTGGCATAAACTTTCTTAGGATTGAACTTCTTCACAAGGTTGCATGCAGCCTTCATTGTGCCGCCTGTAGCGAGCAGGTCGTCGTGGAGAAGTATAACGTCGTCCTCGTTGATGGCATCCTTGTGAATCTCGATAGTGTCCTTGCCATATTCCTTGGCGTAGCTTTCCTGTACGGTGTCGCAAGGAAGCTTTCCTGGTTTGCGGCAGAGCACCACTCCTGCACCAAGTCTAAGGGCGAGGGCAGACGACATAACGAAGCCTCGCGACTCAATGCCTACAATCTTGGTTATACCCATGTCCTTGTAGAGTTCATACATTTCGTCGCAAATCTCCTGTAGGCACGCATTGTTCTTGAAGAGTGTTGTGACGTCGCGGAAGTTGACTCCCTTTTTCGGCCAATCTGGTATGCAACGCAGATTGTCAAGCAATAATTTGTTGTTCATTTTCAATTGTTTAATATATATTCGTTATTGTATTCGTTTCACGTGAAACCTGTACCTGTTACCTGTGCATCAGTACTAACAATACATTAATGTCGCTTGGCGATACACCAGGTATGCGTGATGCCTGTCCGAGAGTCTCAGGGTTGATGCGCATGAGCTTCTGTCTTCCCTCAGTAGATATCTCATGGAGCTGGTCGTATTTGAAGTGACCTCTTATTTTGATGTCCTCCAGTCGGTGCATCTTGTCGGCAATCTGTCTTTCGCGTTTTATGTAGCCGTCATACTTGATGAGTATTTCTGCAGCCTCGGTTATTTCCTCCTGTCTTGCGTCGTTGGTGTCGAGTGCGGCCTGTAGTGTTGGTATTGCCGAAGCGAGTTGTTTAATACTGAGCTGTGGTCGGGCAATGAGGCTTGCGATAGTTGCGCCAAACTGCATCGGGGTAGTTCCGAACGATTCGAGCGCTGCATTGATGTCGCGAGGCTTCACATTTGTGGAGTTGCAGAAGTCGACGATGCGCTCAATCTCCTTCTTCTTCTTAATCCAGTGGTCGTAGCGTTCGCGCGAGGCAATGCCGAGGTCGTAAGCCTTTTCTGTAAGTCGTGCGTCTGCGTTGTCCTGTCTTAATAATATTCGGTATTCCGCGCGGGATGTGAACATTCTGTAAGGCTCGTCCACACCCTTTGTTGTGAGGTCGTCAATCAATACACCTATATATCCCTCGTCGCGTTTCATGACGAATGGTTCAGAATCCCCGCAGAGCAGGGCAGCGTTGATGCCTGCCATCATACCCTGTCCTCCTGCCTCCTCATAACCCGTAGTTCCGTTCACCTGTCCTGCAAAGAACAAACCCTTTACGATTTTCGATTCCAATGAAGGCTTGAGTTGTGTAGGGTCGAAATAGTCGTATTCTATAGCGTAGCCCGGACGGTAGACTTTTATGTCGCAGAACGCTTTTATTTTTTTTAGGGCAGCGAGTTGCACATCCATCGGCATAGAGGAAGAAAAGCCGTTAAGATACATCTCGTTCGTATGCTCACCCTCGGGTTCGAGGAAGAGCGGATGCTGGTCCTTATCGGGGAACGTCATGAGCTTTGTCTCGATAGACGGACAATAACGAGGTCCGGTCGATTGTATCTGTCCGTTGTAGAGTGGGGAGTCGGCAATGGCATCACGCAACGTATCGTGCACCTCCTTATTAGTATATGTAGTCCAACACGGAAGCTGCTGCAGTTGTCGTGGAGCTGTCATGTATGAGAATCCGTGATAGTCGGTCTCGCCCGGTTGGCATTCCATATCCTCGAAATGTACAGAGCGTCTGTCTATGCGCACTGGAGTACCTGTCTTCATTCGTGCCGAAGTGATGCCATGTCGGGTGATGCTTTCTGTGAAGTGAAGCACGGCAGGCTCGGCACATCTTCCTCCTGGCACTTTACGTCGTCCCACATGCATCAGACCGTTGAGGAAAGTACCCGCGGTTATGACCACAGCCTTTGCACGTAACGTCACGCCCCACACTGTCTCCACTCCAACAGCATCGCCATTCTCCACAATCAGCTCGCATGCTTCGTCCTGCCAAATGTCGAGTCCTTCAATGCGGTCGAGTCGTGTGCGCCATTCCCAGATGAATTTGCCGCGGTCGCATTGTGCTCTCGGACTCCACACTGCAGGTCCCTTGCCACGGTTGAGCATTCTGAATTGTATGGAAGTGGCATCTGTCACCAATCCCATCTCGCCTCCCATGGCGTCAATCTCTCGCACTATCTGTCCCTTGGCAATGCCACCCACCGCAGGGTTGCAGCTCATCTGTCCTATTTTGTTCATGTCCATTGTCACAAGGCACGTCTTAGCACCCATGCGTGCCGCTGCTGTCGCAGCCTCACATCCGGCGTGTCCGCCTCCTATGACAATGACGTCGTAGTTGAAATTCATATCTTGATTGTCGATGTTAAAAATGTGCGGTAAGGCTCCCAGCCCTACCTCCTAAGTTTTATGCTCGCAAAATTAAGAATAAAAAATGATTTTTGAGAAAAATAGTTTGATTTATCATCAAATTTCAGTATTTTTGCAGTCTGTAAGGAAGGGGGTATACCTATTATATAGTATAGTGCTATTTTAGGTGCGGATATTATATATTTTTCCTACATGGCAACGCCGCGACGGCGTGGCTACCTAAATATTGGAATCAATAATTCTAACATTTTAATAATTTAAATTCAAATCATTTATGTGGTTAATCAATTCATCTATCGGTAGAAAGGTAGTGATGGCCTTGACAGGCGTTGCTCTTGTTCTATTCCTGACATTCCACATGTCAATGAATGTTGCTGCGCTCTTCTCAGGAGAAGCCTACAACATGATCTGTGAGTTCCTCGGCGCCAACTGGTATGCCGTAGTAGCAACAATGGGTCTCGGTGCCCTTGCTGTCATCCACATCGTTTACGCCTTCTGGCTCACGATGCAGAACCGCGCTGCTCGCGGTACCTCACGCTATGAGGTAGTGGCAAAGCCTGCAAAGGTAGAGTGGGCATCACAGAACATGCTCGTTCTTGGCATCATCGTATTGCTCGGCCTTTTGCTCCACTTCTGGAACTTCTGGTACAACATGATGTTTGCTGAGCTCGTAGGTCTTGATGTTCCTAACGATCCGGCTGACGGTTTTGCCTACATCAAGGACACCTTCGCCAACCCGGTTTATGTAGTTCTCTACATCGTGTGGCTCGTGGCTCTCTGGTTCCACCTCACTCACGGTTTCTGGAGCGCAATGCAGACATTTGGCTGGAACGGTAAGGTATGGTTCAACCGTTGGAAGACCATCGGTACAGTGTACTCTACACTCCTTATCCTCGGCTTCCTCGTAGTAGTAATC
This sequence comes from Prevotella sp., assembly GCA_052273435.1. GTDB lineage: Bacteria > Bacteroidota > Bacteroidia > Bacteroidales > Bacteroidaceae > Prevotella. The sequence continues at coordinate 15,169 of DAVZIG010000016.1, read as the reverse complement.
GCTTTCGCACTTGGCTGCGCTCCGAGCCTTTGCTGCTAATTCAACATTCAACATTCAAAAATCATAATTCACATTATGGCTAAGACTATTAATTCAAGAATCCCTGAAGGCCCAGTGGCCGAAAAGTGGACCAACTATAAAGCTCACCAGCGTCTGGTGAACCCAAAGAACAAACTCAAGCTCGACGTCATCGTTGTAGGTACTGGTCTTGCAGGTGCTTCTGCAGCAGCCAGCCTCGGCGAGATGGGTTTCCGTGTGCTTAACTTCTGCATCCAGGACTCTCCTCGTCGTGCTCACTCTATCGCAGCTCAGGGTGGTATCAATGCCGCCAAGAACTATCAGAACGACGGCGACTCAGTATATCGTTTGTTCTATGATACAGTAAAGGGTGGTGATTACCGTGCACGCGAGGCTAACGTATATCGTCTCGCCGAGGTGTCAAACGACATCATCGACCAGTGCGTTGCCCAGGGTGTTCCTTTCGCTCGTGAGTACGGTGGCATGCTCGCCAACCGTTCATTCGGTGGTGCTCAGGTATCACGTACATTCTACGCTAAGGGTCAGACAGGCCAGCAGCTGCTCCTCGGTGCTTACTCAGCACTTTCAAAGCAGGTTAACACAGGCCGTGTATTGCTCTACACTCGTTACGAGATGGAAGACGTGGTTATCGTTGATGGTCGCGCTCGTGGTATCATCGCCAAGAACCTCGTTTCTGGTAAGCTCGAGCGTTTCTCTGCAAACGCTGTAGTAATCGCTACTGGTGGTTATGGCAACACATACTTCCTCTCTACAAACGCTATGGGTTGCAACTGTACAGCAGCTATCCAGTGCTATCGTAAGGGTGCTTACTTTGCAAATCCTTGCTACGTACAGATTCACCCGACATGTATCCCCGTACACGGCGACAAGCAGTCAAAGCTTACTCTTATGTCAGAGTCTCTGCGTAACGACGGTCGTATCTGGGTACCGAAGAAGATTGAGGATGCCAAGGCTCTGCAGGCAGGTACTAAGAAGGGTAGCGACATTCCTGAGGAAGACCGCGACTACTACTTGGAGCGTCGCTATCCAGCATTCGGTAACCTCGTTCCTCGTGACGTTGCCTCACGTGCAGCCAAGGAGCGTTGCGACAAGGGCTTCGGCGTAAACAACACCGGTCTTGCCGTATTCCTCGACTTCTCTGAGTCAATCAACCGTCTCGGCATCGACGTTATCCGTCAGCGTTATGGCAACCTCTTCGACATGTATGAGGAGATTACCGACGTTAACCCGGGTGAGCTTGCCAACGAGATTAACGGCGTGAAGTACTACAACCCGATGATGATCTATCCTGCTATCCACTACACAATGGGTGGTATCTGGGTAGACTACGAGCTCCAGACATCTATCACAGGTCTGTTCGCTATCGGTGAGTGTAACTTCTCTGACCACGGTGCCAACCGTCTTGGTGCTTCTGCTCTTATGCAGGGCTTGGCCGACGGTTACTTCGTATTGCCTTACACCATCCAGAACTACCTCGCCGACCAGGCTATCTGGCCGCACCTCTCTACCGACCTGCCAGAGTTTGCAGAGGCAGAGAAGGGTGTTCAGGCTGAAATCGACCGCCTCATGAACATCAAGGGTAAGCGTTCGGTTGACTCTATCCACAAGGAGCTTGGCCACATCATGTGGGAGCACGTAGGTATGGGCCGTACAGCTGAGGGCTTGAAGGAAGGTATCGAGCTCATCAAGAAGATCCGCAAGGAATTCAACACTAATCTCTTCATCCCTGGATCAAAGGAAGGCTTGAACGTAGAGCTTGACAAGGCTATCCACCTCCGCGACTTTATCCTCATGGGTGAGCTTATCGCACACGATGCCCTCTCACGTGAGGAGTCTTGCGGTGGTCATTTCCGCGAGGAACACCAGACTCCAGAGGGCGAGGCACAGCGCGACGACGAGAACTACTTCTATGTAGGTTGCTGGGAGTACAAGAACAACGACGAGACCGCTCCTGAGCTCATCAAGGAGCCGCTCGAGTACGAGGCAATCAAGGTACAGACACGTAACTATAAGAACTAATAAAGATTATGGCAAATATATCATTCACACTGAAATATTGGCGTCAGAATGGTCCTCAGGACAAGGGCCACTTCGACACACGCGAGATGAAGGATATCCCTACGGATACCTCATTCCTTGAGATGCTCGACATCCTTAATGAGCAGCTCATTGAGGAAGGCAACGAGCCTTTCGTATTCGACCACGACTGCCGCGAGGGTATCTGCGGTATGTGCTCACTCTACATCAACGGTCATCCCCACGGACCTAACCAGGGTGCCACAACCTGCCAGCTCTACATGCGTAAGTTCAACGATGGCGACGTTATCACTGTTGAGCCTTGGCGTTCGGCTGCTTTCCCTGTTATCAAGGACTGCATGGTCGACCGTTCTGCATTCGACAAAATCATGCAGGCAGGTGGTTATGTAAGTGTTCGCACTGGTCAGCCCCAGGATGCAAACGCTATCCTCATTCCGAAGGAAGACGCCGACGAGGCTATGGACTGCGCTACATGTATCGGTTGCGGTTGCTGCGTGGCAGCCTGCAAGAACGGTTCTGCAATGCTCTTCGTAAGCTCTAAGGTTAGCCAGCTCGCTCTCCTTCCTCAGGGTCGTCCTGAGGCTGCTAAGCGTGCTAAGGCAATGATTGCTAAGATGGAGGAGCTTGGCTTCGGTAACTGTACCAACACTCGCGCTTGCGAGGCAGAGTGCCCGAAGAACGAGTCAATTGCCAACATTGCTCGCCTTAACCGCGAGTTCATCAAGGCTAAGCTCGCCGACTAATTCTGTCGACAGTAAATAAGTTAAGCGGATGCGAAGCTCTTTCAAGAGTGCAGCGCATCCGCTTTTTTTGTATCCCAAAACGTCTCGTCCAACCTTCTTTTATGTCCTAATAGAGTAAATTAGGGGAAATTAGAGGGGAATTTCCCCTAATTTGTTTCTCTTTTATTATCTTTACCCCAGTTCGGGATAAGAAATAATTCATAATTTTCCGATGCTGTAACAGGCATTACATTTGTGGATACCACAATGATTCCGGTATAATTATGAGGAACACATCAATTGGGATGCCTGATTTATGCATATAAGTTCTTTGCCAGTACCACATAAGTAACACTTCAGTACCAGTTAAGTGAAACTCCAGTACCACATATATGAAACTCCAGTACCAGTTGGGTGGTACTGAAAACGGTACTGGAAGCGTGCGCCAAGCTTATTGTAATACATAATTAAGAAACAAAACATGAATGACCATAACAATAAACCCTCAATTTGGGATAAACCCCCGACCATATCATCGGGCGGCTGGCCAAAAAAATGAAGAGGTCTTTAAAATCATTTCTGACTTTAAAGACCTCGAAATATTAAGAAAAAAGAATTGTTAGTATTTCATTTTGCCTTCCACGATTTTCTTCGCTTCTACAGGCTTGTTTGTTGTGATGAAGTCAACCCCGGCGTTGACGCACTTCTGTATGGCTTTTACGTCGTCGATGGTCCATACGTTGACTTTCATTCCGAGCTTGTGTGCTTCGTCTATCCATTGCGGGTTTTTCGTGAAGGCTCCTCCATAGTAGTCGATGCCAGCGAATCCTTTGGCTTTGATGGCTTCGGGAGCAATGTCGCTACCTAGGTAATAAACGGGAGCCTTCGGGTCATTTTTCAGTACTTGTTCGCAGGCGTGCATGCTGAACGAGATATAGTCTACGCGATTTTGCAATCCGGCTTCTTTTACTTCTTTCACGGCTTCGGCTACGCATCGGTCTTCTTTTTCGGGGGTGGCGTGTGCCTTTATCTCCAGAATGAGTTGCATGTTGCCCAGCTTCTTGCCTTCTTCCAGATATTTCTTCAAGGTGGGGATGGTCTCACCATTGGCCAGTTTCATGTTCTTAATCTGTGCATAGTTGGCATCTTCGATGATTACTCCGTGGATGTCATCGTCGTGGTTCACTACCACTACTCCGTCTTTGGTGATGTGTACATCGAATTCGCTCCCATAGGCTCCTGCCTTATAAGCCTCCTGCATGGCTGCCACCGAGTTCATGGCTGCCCCGTTGGTGTTCCAGTTGCCACGATGGGCGATAACCTTTGTTTCTGCTTGTACTGCGCCGACAAGAAGGAGGAGGGCGCAAACGATAATTGCTATTTTCTTCATGATAATGTTGCTTTTAGAATTTATATCTTAGTCCGATTTGAAATTGATAAGGATTTCCGTTGCCTGATGCTACGCCGGCATTGGTGTTCACCTTGTATACATATTGCTTCTTCTGCTGGTTGAAACCGGTGATGGAATATAAGGGCACGTTAGAGAGGTTCTTGCCCACGCCCCAGTCTTTATTTAGCATGTTAGCCACGTTGAAGAGGTCTACTGCCACGTCTATGGCGTGGGTTTTGTAGAGCTTGAAGCTCTTTTCGAGATGCAGGTCGAATGTTCCGTAGAAGCCGTTGGTGCCACCGTTGCGTTTGGCCATCTTGCCATAGTTGTTGCGCAGATAGTCTTTCACGTTGTCTTGTACTTTGGGATTGTCGAGCAGGTCGTTCATGCCTTTGCGAATGTCTTCAGGGGTGTTCTGGTCGTTGGGGTCGAAAATGTAGGCTAGGTCGTTTGTACTTACGAAGTCGCCATTGACATTTCCGCCCACTCTCACTGAGTAGCGTGTTCCTCCTATGCCAGAGAATCGCAGGCCGGCAGTGATGCCCCAGAAAGTGGGAGCTGTTCCGTAAACCACCACTTTATGACGGAACTGGTTGTTGGAATAGTTCATCTCGCTCATGTCGCGTGGGTCGTCTTTCACCATCTTCGCCAGGGTGGAGGTGTTGGCTACGTCACCATTGTAGGAGTTGTTGTCTTTCACGCTGTTCCAAGTATAGCTGAACGAGAGGAAGCCGTCTTTATAGTAGCGCCATGTGCCGTCGACCACGAAGGCGAACTGGTTTACTTTTCCTATGGTGTTCAGTTCCAGCACACGTCCTATCTGTGTGGTCTTTCTGCCCTTTGTCCAATCGGCCACGCCGTTGGCTCCAATCGATTCAGCCGGTACGTATATTCCTCGTCCACCCTCATTGTCTAGCGTGAAGTAGGGTTTGTCTACCATGTTGCGGTCGATGTACAGGTAGTTGTTTCGTGCCAGTGTCATATAACCGGACACTCCGATTTTCAGACGGTCGCTGAAGTAGTGGGTATAGGACAGGTTGGCTTTATAGATGCGTGGCACCTTTGCGTCAGAGCTATTGGCGTTGATGGTCACGAGCTTCTCCACGTTGGGATTGTTGAGCAACTCTTTTCCCGGTGCCGTTGATGGGTCTTTACGGTAGTTCACAAAGTCGGGGGTAGGTATGACGGTCGGGTCTTGCGTGTCGATTGTTACAATGCGTGATCCGTCGAACACCTGGCTGTTCACTGTGGCGTAGTTGTTGATGTCAGAAGCGAAGATACCACCTCCAAGTTTCAAAATATCGGTGTGCTTGTTATTGATGTCCCACGTGAGTTGTAGGCGGGGTTGTAGCAGTAACAGTCCGATGCTTTTGTCGGTACGAACGCCCAGTTCCTTGTCAACCAGCTTGTTGTAGTTCCCATGGTCCAGATAGGAAGCATTGTCCAAGCGCAGACCAGCGACGACATCAAATCCATCGAAAAGCTTGGTGTGTAGCTGCCCGTAGATACCGGCATTCAGTATGCGCTGCTTCACTCTCTGGTTGTCACCGTCCACCATGTAGATGTCACGGGCGTAGCGGTAAGGTTTCAGGTTTTCGAAGTTGTCAAGTCCGGTGAAGTAGAATCTACCATTGGTCTCGCTTCCGTATAGTGAAGAGAGGTGTGAGTACATGAAGTCAGCACCGATCGTATAGTCAATCTTGCCTGCGTTGATATACAGGTTGTCGACAAACTGATAGACGTTATCGTAGAAGTTCTCAGGTGTGAAACGTTGTCCGCCAAGTTGTATGTTGGTTCTTACGGTCTTGCCGTTGACGTTAGAGGTTACTTGTTCTACGATAGCACGTGGTATGGTGGGGGAGGGAAGCAGACTGTTCGACTTTGTCTCTTCCTTCGAGTACATCCACTGTGCTTTTGCCTCGTTGGTGATGCGAGGACCGAACACCGAACGTAGTGAGGCCATCAGGCTGTTGTCGGCCGTATTGCAGTCGGAGTATGACTCCAGCAGATTGATGGTAGTGTTGTCGCCTTGGCTGTAAGGTTGGCTGTTGATGTTGAGGTTGTTACGCACCGACAGCAGGTTGGTTGGGTTTATCTGCCAATCCAAGCGGGCGAAGACCGAGTTTGTGCTCGATTTCTTGTCGAACGAGCCTACTTCGTCGGCGTGAGGCAATCCGTATTTGTTGCGGGCTATTTGCAGATAACTGTCGAGTGTGGTTTGCGACAGGTTGTATTGTATCTCGTCGTTTACTCCATGTATGTCAGCGATACGCAGCGGCTTGGTGTCTTGCTGATGGTCCCAAGCCACGAAGAAGTGCAGACGGTCTTTGATGATAGGACCGCCCAGTGAGAATCCATATTGATAAGTACTGAAGTCGGAGGTGCGCTTGTTGCCCAATATGTCGTAGGGGCTGGTCAGCCAGTCGGCTCTCATATAGTTGAACGCCCCACCGGTGAGGGTGTTTGTTCCTGATTTTGTCACAGCGTTGATGAGTCCGCCGCCGGCACGTCCGTAGGTCACGTCGTAGGCGTTGGTCACTACCTTGAACTCTCGCACGGCCTCCATGGTCATGGCGTAAGGACTACCCTTTCGGGTGTTGGCAGCGCCACCGGAGATAGGGTTCTTCGATGACATACCATCGATGTTGAACCCTGTCGATGAGGCCAGCTGTCCGCTTAGGTTCATGCCGTTGCTCAATGGCGACAGGTCGATGAGCGAAGTGAAGTTTCTACCTTTCACAGGGAGCTTTTGTATGTCTTGCGCTGATACGGTGGTAGAGGCACCTTCGTTGTCTACGTTCTTTTTCAGCGAATTGGCCACCACCTCAATGGCTCTCAGCTCGGTGGCAGTCTCAGTCATAGTGAAGTTCACGCGGAGCAGGTCGCCTTGGTTCAGCGTATAGCCTTTCTGAACTTGGTCGCCATAGCCGATGTATTTGGCTGTGACAGTGTAAGGAGTTCCCAATGGAATCTCTCTTATGGTATAGGAGCCGTCTACGCCTGTGGGAGCCGTGATGGTGAATCCAGTCGACTCGTTCTTGACGGTGATTAAGGCCCCAATGACTGGTTGCTTCTTGTCATCAAGAACCTTTCCTGTTACGCTGGCTCGGGTGTTTTGCCCGAAAGCGGTCATCGTGCTGCAGGCCATGGTTACGACCAGTGCACTTGTAAATTGACGTGTTATCATATAGAGTGAAATTTGTTATCCCTTATTGTTGATTTTCTGTGCCTGTTGGTCAGTATAATGTTTTCTCTATCAAGTCGAGAATTTTTTCACTGCTCTTTTTGCTTGACTTCATCATCTGTTTCTTGTTTTGTGGATTGATGGAGGTGAAGTAGTTTGAGCCTTGTGCCAGTTTCTTTTTGTTGCTGTCGTAGAGCGAGTAGTTGACATAGTGAAAGAGAGTTTTGAAGGGCTTTTCCTGATACTTCATGTAGTGGGCGTCAAGTACCAAAAGATAGGAGGCTCCCGCTTGTTTGAGCAGGTTTCTGAGCTGGTCGTTGTTCACAGTGGTCAAGTCTGCGGCGGCCTTCTCGTCTTCTCCTTCCAGACGAACGTTTCTGGCAATGGCGTTCCATGCGTTCTGCTCGCTGCCACTGGCAACAATGTTGTAGGGAGATTTGTCTTTGCGTGCGGCAGTGGCGAGACTGTTTTCTATCACTTTATTATATATAAGGCAGAGACTGTCTTCGGTGATGTCTGTACCTTCGGCCAGCATATCCCGACTGTAGTAGTTCGACTTAATGTTGTCGTTCAGTCCAACAACGAGCACACTATGAACCGCCGTGTTTTTGGCAGCTTCGTTTTCTACGGTTTCCGGGTTTGCAGCCATTGTCAACCCTGTGGCACATGACATCATCAATGCCAATCCTAAAAGTCTGATTTCCTTCATCATTTGTTATTTTATGAATATTCTCTTTTCAGCTGCAAAATTACTCTTGGCATGTTTACTCTGGATTACGTAGCGGTTTCATGTGTGTTACGAAATGAAAGCGATTCTGTTGCAGGTATTGATGGGAATGGGAATTTATAGAATAAAAAAACAAAGGAAAAAAGGCCTCTTTTATTATCTTACGTATATATTAATATGTACGTACGTCCCTATTTATATGTAAAATCTTAGCTTTTGCAACAAAGTTGCACTTCTTATTCCTTATCTTTGCAACTGATTTTTATTGCTTAATAATAAACTCTTAATATAATATGATTAAACGAATTTCTTTTTACTTGTTATCAGCAGTTTTTGTGGTGGCTTTTGCCGCTTGTGGAGGCAAGTCGCATGACCATCTTGACCACGACCACGACCATGACCATGCCGAAGAAACCGAGCATCACGACCACGATGCCGAGGAGGCAGAACATGAATCTGGGGAGTCGGGTCATGGGGCTAAGGGAACTCATACCGACGAGATAATACTCTCGCCAGAGAAGGCTCGCGCTGCTGGAGTGAAGGTGGAGGAAGTGAAGCCCGGCATGTTCCATGGTGTCATCCACACCAGTGGCAAGGTGATGTCGGCTTCGTGCGACGAAACTGCCGTTGTAGCCACTATCAGCGGTCGTGTGCAGTATAAGAACCATGTGAGCGAGGGACTGAAAGTTGCCTCTGGAACAACGCTCTTCTCCATCACTTCTGCTGGTATGCAGATGGCCGATGGCGACCCAGTGCAGCGTGCACGCATCGACTATGAGCGTGCCGAGCGCGACTACACCCGTGCTAAGATCCTAATTAAGGACAAGATAATAAGCGAGAAGGACCTCGCTGTGGCTAAAGCCGAGTATGAGGCTTCCAAGCTTACCTACACCAGTATGCAGCGCACACGCAGTGCGGGTGGAGTTGCGGTGACAGCTCCTCGTGGCGGCTATATTAAGCAATGTATGGTCAATGGCGGCGACTATGTGGAGGCAGGACAGCCTCTTGCTGTAATCACTCAGAACAAGCATCTCTATCTGCGTGCCGAGATAGCAGAGCGTCATTTCAACGAGCTCAATAAGATTCGTTGCGCCAAGTTCCGCACCAGCTACAGCAATCGTCTCTACGACATCACCGATATGGGTGGACATATACAGTCTTACGGTCGTTCGGCTGAGGTGAATAACTCTTATATCCCAGTAATTTTCGAGTTCAACAACACTGGCGACGTAGTGCAGGGGTCTTATGCCGAGATTTATCTCATCACCCAGGATCGTCCCAATGTCATCACGCTGCCCCTTACAGCTCTCACTGAGGAGCAGGGCATCCATTTTGTCTACATCCAGGTGGACGCCGAGGGCTATCGCAAGCAAGAGGTCACGCTTGGCGAGAGCGACGGCGAACGTGTGGAGATACTCACCGGAGTGAAGCAGGGCGACCGCGTCGTGACAAAGGGTGCCATGCAAGTTAAGTTGGCTTCGGCTGCTAACGCCATTCCAGCGCATAATCATAATCATTGATTTATGAGTTGACGAGTAGACGAGTAGACAAGTAGACGAGGAGATTACTATTAAAAGGAACAAATCCCCTTGTCAACTCGTTAACTAAAAAAAGACAAATCTCCATGTCAACCCGTCCCCTTGTCCCCTCGTTAACTAAAAAAAGACAAATCTCCTTGTCAACTCGTCCCCTTGTCAACTCGTTAACTAAAAAAAGACAAATCTCCTTGTCAACTCGTCCCCTTGTCAACTCG
>DAVZIG010000016.1:0-5217 GCA_052273435.1 Prevotella sp. | reverse complement strand
TTAACTATTAAAAAACTATGCTAAATAAGATAATACGCTTCTCGCTTGAGAACAGAATCCTCGTGTTGGTGGCGTCGGTATTGCTCGTCATTGCCGGCTTATACTCCACCAGCAAGACCGATGTCGACGTGTTCCCTGACCTCAACGCACCCACCGTAGTCATCATGACCGAAGCTGGTGGCATGGCAACTGAGGAAGTGGAGCAGCTCGTCACATTCCCTATAGAGACTGCCGTCAATGGCAGTACCGGTGTGCGTCGTGTCCGCTCTCAGTCCACCAACGGTTTCTCCGTTGTATGGGTAGAGTTTGATTGGGGCACCGACATATATCTCGACCGCCAGATAGTAAGTGAGAAACTTGCTGCTATAGGCGATCAGATGCCAGACGGGGTGAGTGCCCCAGTGCTCGGTCCGCAGTCGTCCATTCTTGGCGAAGTGCTCATTGTGAGCCTCACCAGCAAGCACACTTCACAGCAAGACCTTCGTACTTATGCCGATTGGGTGATACGTCCGCGCCTGCTTTCAACCGGAGGCGTGGCGCAGGTAAGCGTGCATGGCGGCGACATCAAGGAGTATCAGATACTCGTCAGTCCGGGCAAGATGAAGCACTTCGGTGTTTCGCTCTCCGATATCATGGCTTCTACCCGTGGCATGAACGTCAACACCAACGGCGGCGTGCGCTACAAATATGGCAATGAGTATATAATCCGTGGCATCACTTCTACCAACGATGTAGAGAAGTTGGGCACGTGTATCGTCAAGAAGAACGGCGAGAGTGTCATCACCCTTGCTGATGTGGCCGACATAAAGGTGGGCAACCAGTCGCCCAAACTCGGTGTAGGTAGCGAGCGAGCCCAGTCAGCCGTACTCCTCACCGTAACCAAGCAGCCCAACACCAGCACCATCGACCTCACCAAGCACCTCGACCTTGCTTTGGAAGACCTTCACAAGACCCTTCCTGAGGACGTGCATATCTCAACGGACATCTTCCGTCAGGCCGATTTCATCGAGAGTAGCATCGACAACGTACAGAAGTCGCTCATCGAGGGCGCCATCTTTGTTGTGATAATCTTGATGCTCTTCCTCGCTAACGTGCGCACCACGGTCATCTCGCTCGTCACCATACCCCTCTCGTTCCTCGTAGCGATGATAGTGCTCAATGCCCTTGGCATCAGCATCAACACTATGACCCTTGGTGGTCTTGCCATTGCCATCGGCTCGCTCGTTGATGATGCCATCGTCGATGTTGAGAACGTATACAAGCATATCCGTCAGAATCGCGAACTGCCAGAACCAGAGCGTGTGCCTATCATCGAGCTCGTTTACAACGCTTCGCGTGAGGTGCGTATGCCTATCCTCAATTCTACGCTCATCATCGTAGTAAGCTTTGCACCGCTATTCTTCCTAAGCGGAATGGAGGGACGCATGCTTATTCCACTCGGTATTGCCTTCGTTACAGCCCTTTTTGCCTCAACCCTCGTAGCTCTCACGCTCACCCCCGTGCTCTGTAGCTATTTGCTTGGTAAGAGCAAGGGCGAGATGCCCAAGGAAGCCTTCCTTGCCGTATGGCTCAAGAAGTATTACGAGCGCGCATTGCTCTGGGTTCTCGGCAACACACGCAAGGTAATCGTAGGCACCGCTACGCTGTTTGTAGTGGCTGTAGGCGTGTTCTTCTGCCTTGGCAGTAGCTTCCTGCCCAAGTTCAACGAAGGCTCGTTCACAATCAATATTTCGTCGCTTCCAGGCATTTCGCTCGAAGAGAGTGACTCCATCGGTGCACGTGCCGAGCGACTGCTGCTTCAGGTGCCCGAAATTAAGACCGTGGCTCGCAAGACCGGACGTGCCGAACTCGACGAGCATGCCCTTGGCGTAAACGTTAGCGAGATAGAAGCTCCGTTTGAGTTGAAAGACCGCAGTCATGAAGAGGTGCTCAACGACGTGCGCAAGCGTCTCTCTGTGCTCGCAGGAGCTAATATCGAGATAGGCCAGCCCATCTCCCACCGTATCGATGCCATGCTCTCAGGTACTCAGGCAAGCATTGCCATCAAACTCTTCGGTACCGACCTCAACCGCATGTTCACCATTGGCAATCAGATAAAAGATGCCTGCAAAGACATAAAGGGTATAGCCGACCTCAATGTAGAGCAGCAGATAGAGCGTCCTGAGCTGAAGATAATTCCGCGTCGTGAGCTGCTTGTGCGCAACGGCATCACCCTTCCTGAGTTTAATGAATTCCTTGCTGTCAATCTCGCAGGCGAAACAGTCTCTCAGGTGTATGAAGCCGGACGTGCTTTCAACCTTGTGGTAAAGGCCGCCAACTACGATGAGATAAGCGACCTCATCATTGACACTCAGGACGGACGCAAGGTGCCTTTGAGTGATGTTGCCGATATTGTGTCGAGCGCAGGACCCAACACTATCAACCGTGAGAACGTACAGCGCAAGATTGTCATCTCTGCCAACACCAGCGGTAGAGCCTTGAGTGATGTAGTAGCCGACATCAAGCAAGCTGTATCAGAGGATGTGCAGTTGCCCGAAGGTTATCATGTAGAATACGGTGGTCAGTTTGAGAGTCAGGAGAGCGCCAGCCGCGTGCTCTATCTCACCTGCATCCTCGCCATCGTCGTCATCTTCTGCCTCCTCTTCATGCAGTTCCGCAACGCCATGGAGGCAGGAGTGATACTCCTCAATCTTCCCTTGGCTCTCATCGGTGGCATCTTCGCCATAGTGCTGACCACGGGCGAGGTGAGCATACCAGCCGTCATCGGATTCATTTCGCTCTTTGGCATCGCCACGCGCAACGGAATGCTGCTAATCACCGAGTATAAGCGTTTGCGCACCGAAGAAGGCAAGAGCGTGCGCGAAGCCATCGTTGAAGGCTCGCTCTCGCGTCTTAATCCAATCCTCATGACCGCTCTCACCTCAGCCCTCGCCCTCGTTCCGTTGGCACTTGGCGGCGACCTGCCCGGCAACGAGATACAGTCGCCTATGGCAAAGGTGATACTCGGTGGACTTATCAGCTCAACATTACTCAACGCATTCATCGTACCTATTATATATGAAAAGATATCTAATCGCCACAATCGTGGCATTCAGCACGTATAGCACAGCCTTCGCCGACAACATCGACGATGTGCTCAAGCAGGTGGCTACCAACAATCTCACCCTAAAGGCACTCGCTCATGACAATCAAGCCGACGTGTTAGACATAAAAGCCTCCAACACTCTCGCAGGACCATCCGTAGAGTATAGCCCATTCTTCACCAAGGGCTATTCTGGCGTTGCCGAGAGCGAGCTTGTGGTGAGCCAGGAGATCGACTTCCCCACGAAGTATGTTGCTCGCAACAAGCAGGCGCAGATGCAGCAGAGCGTTGGCGACAAGCTCCTTGTTAAGCAGCGTCGCGACATACTCCTCCAAGCTCAGCTCATCTGCATCGACCTCATTCGTGTCAATCAGACTCTCTCCATGCTGCGTGAGCGTCTCACCAACAGCGAGACATTGCTCCAGATGTACAACAAGCGCATGGAGGCAGGCGATGCCAATGCTCTTGAACTGAACAAGGTGAAGCTCGACTGCATGGAGGTGCGCACACTCGTCAGCGAGTCTGAGGGCGAGCGTACGGCTCTCTTGCAGCAGTTGCAGCAGCTCAATGGCGGCAAGTCGATAGATGTCACCGACACCGTATTGCCCGACTATCCACAGATAGCCGACTTCGAGTCTTATCGTACACTTGCTCTTGCCTCTGATGCTGATGTGGCAGTGGCGCAGACGGCTCTACGCGCAGCCGATATGAACCTAAAGATTCAGAAGAACGAGTGGTTGCCCAACATCTCCTTCGGTTATCGTCGCAACACAGAGCAGGGCGAAGGCATCAACGGCTTCCTCGTAGGCGTAAGCTTCCCCCTCTACAGCAACAGTAGCAATGTGAAGGCAGCACGCCAACGTCGCGAGAGTGCCGAGCTGCAAGTGGCGCAGGCCAAGCACGAAGCCGAAGCCTCATTGCGCACCAACTACGAGCAGTTGCAGGGCTTGCAGCAAGTCATCGACCATAGCGACGTGAAGCTACTCCAGGAGTCGCTCACTCTCTTCGGCAAGGCTCTACAGCAAGGCGAGATAACCGCCCTCGTCTATTATGTCGAGATAAACAGCATCTACGAGAAGCTCCAGCGCCACATCGACCTGCATTGTCAGAGCGTGAAATTGCTGGCTGAACTGCACAAGGCAGAGCTGTGATTGCTTTTAGGTCCTCGTCCCTAACATACTGGGAGCGGGGATGCCCTCGTCCCCGAAATAATTAGGGTGAATTAATTGCTTTGTCGGGGATGATGGACAAATTGTCAATCATTTGTGTCTATTTGTCTGAAATCTGCCAGAATTGCTTACTATTTAATACTTGTTTATCAAGTATTAGGCTTGGCATGTAAGTTGTATTATCATTAGTGCAAGCCGAGAGCAACAAGCTCGAAGGCAAGCAAACAGATAAATAAACAACTAAAAAATATAATTGGAGGTTTTTGATATGTTACCAGTAATGAGAAATTCTTGGATGCCTGAAGTTTTCAACGACTTTTTCGACACTGACTTTATGCCGCGTACCAACGCTACGGCACCGGCTATCAACGTTAAGGAGACTGAACATGAGTATACCGTGGAGCTTGCAGCCCCTGGAATGAAGAAGGACGACTTCAACATAAATATAGACAACGACGGCAACCTGCACATCAAGATGGAGCAGAAGAACGAGAAGAAGGACGAGAACAAGAAAGAGCACTATCTGCGCCGTGAGTTCTCTTACTCTAAATTCGAACAGACGCTTATCCTGCCTGACGATATCGACAAGGAGAAGATTGCAGCCAATGTCAACGACGGTGTGTTGACTGTTGATTTGCCTAAGGTTGAGAAGAAGGAAGAAAAGACTACACGTCACATTGAGGTGAAGTAATTCATAAGCAATAAGTTTATGTCCTGCCTCGCTCTTCAGATAGAGTGGGGCAGGACTTTTTTATGGGTTGTTGTGAATTTTTGTCACAAACCTATAATTTTAAGGAAGAGTGTGAACTATTTCTGCATTATTGCTAACAACGCTTCCTTTAGGTCGTCGTTTGTGGCAAGTCCCAGCTTCTTGCGGATATGTATGCGCACCGAACTGATGTTGTTGGGTTTTTTGTGGAGTATCGCGGCTATTTCTTGAATAGTCTTGCCGCCGATAATCAGTCG
>DAVZIG010000015.1:0-35523 GCA_052273435.1 Prevotella sp. | reverse complement strand
CGAGCCTTATGACAGGTCGCTTCACCCATTCCTTCTCCATCTGCATTATCTTCAATCCCTCGAAGAGTTCCTTCTTACCCATAAAGTAAGCTTCGAGCGTATCGACCAGCACCGATTTACCAAAGCGGCGTGGGCGGCTCAGGTAATTATACGTTTTATCTGTGTTGGCAAGTTGCCAGATAATATCTGTCTTGTCAACATAGAGGTATCCTTCCTTTCTTATTTTCTCAAAAGACTGGATGCCTACGGGCAATCTTCTGTTGTTTGTCTCTACCATAATAGCCAATTCATTTGTTTCTTATTGCAAATATACAATGGTTTTTCCGAATCCCCATGCTTTTTCTTCTTTCTTTGAGTATTATTACGTTTCACTACTGTCCACGAGAATCCTTTAACAGAGCCGCTTGTAGATTTGGGTTTGAAGAAACTCTCTCTTAAAATGCGATAAATGAGGATCGGTCAAGCGAAGTGTTATCAACGAAAGGTTGACGAACTACTTTGCTTGACCGATTTAATTTGTATTGGGGTGGTTGAAAAGTAGAAAATTAGATTTTTACCTTCACGATGCACTTGCGAACTTTGCCTTCGCCTATAACAGGAGCATGTGCGTCCTCTGGCCAGAAGATAGCAAACTGTCCTGGCTTGAGTGTAGAGTAGCTTGTGCCAGGCTCGTCGTAGAGAGCACAATCGGCGTCATCGTCGTAAGTCTTTGTCACGTTAGTGCAGTCGTCCAGTGGCTTCCAGCCTATTGTCTCCTCGCCTTCAAGAAGAATCTGGATGTCAATATATTTGCGGTGTACTTCAAGCACCTGTTTATCGGCAGGCTTAAGTTCAGGATTGCAGTTGTTGATGAATATTTCATCACCTTGCACCTCAATTTTTCCACATGGAGTGTTAAGCAGGTCGTGGCTCTTCACATAGTCGAAAGCCTTCTTGAATAATGGATGCAGCGACTCAATGCGAGCGCAGTCTTTGAGAGTTGATAAAACCATAGTTTTGTATGTTTGATGTTTTGAATTTGGATTAGTTCAATAAACTATTGATGTTAACATCACAAAAGTACAACTTTTTTACTTATCAAACTAATATCCTATATACTTTTATTATATTTGTGATGTAGTATTTTCAAACTTCATGCGTTTATATAGTGTAATAATCAGAAAAACTATAATTCATTATGGAAAACAACAAAGAATATTTTGAACGCCTCGTGCGTAGCCATAGTAGGTGCTGTTATTGGTGGAACTATTGGAATATACCATCTTATACAATCGCGTCGCCGACTCAACAGAATCCTGAGGCAGATAGAAGAGATAAAGTCGGGAGAGTAGAATGTAGGTTTTTTAGGTGCTCATATGCACATTTGTGGTGTCCGGATATTGATAAGATGACGATAGTAAGATTGTAGACTCCATGTTGGAATAATGCTGCATAGACTTTGCAACTTGGTTGCAGAAGATTTGCCGTAACTTTGCACCATAATAAATAATGTACTACAAAAATATAAAGATTATGGGCAAATGTAAATGTTGTAATACTCATGAGCATAGCCACGGTCATCATGATCATGGACATCATCACCACCATCATCATCATGGCGAAGTAGGATTAAAATTAAAACTATTGTTGATAGCAGCAACTGTTGTTTTGCTTATATCAGCAGTGGTAGTGGAGCACAACACAAGTCTTGCCACATGGCAGTTGCTGCTTGTGTATCTTGTGCCCTACCTGTTGGTAGGTCATGGCACTCTTGGCGAGGCATTGGAAGGAATAGTCAAGGGCGACATGTTCAACGAGGACTTCCTTATGTCGGTAGCTACGATAGGAGCCTTGTGCATAGGCTTTCTGCCGGGAGCCGAGACACAGTTCCCCGAGGCAGTGTTTGTAATGCTCTTCTTCCAAGTGGGCGAACTATTCGAGGGCTATGCCGAAGGCAGGAGCCGTGAGAGCATTTCGCATCTGATGGACATACGTCCGGATGTGGCGAATGTGGAGCGTGACGGAACGGTAGAGTCAGTCAAACCAGAGGCCGTAAGTGTAGGCGAGACAATCGTAGTGCGTCCAGGCGAGAAGATTCCTCTCGATGGAATAATTGTTGAAGGCACCACATCGCTCAACACAATAGCCTTGACAGGCGAGAGCTGTCCGCGCGATGTAGAGGAGAAAGACGAGGTAGTGTCAG
Source organism: Prevotella sp. (assembly GCA_052273435.1). Classification (GTDB taxonomy): domain Bacteria; phylum Bacteroidota; class Bacteroidia; order Bacteroidales; family Bacteroidaceae; genus Prevotella. Next base: position 33,341 of record DAVZIG010000015.1, on the reverse strand, counting down.
GTTGCATCAATCTTACGGGAGTGATACGCGTGAAGACTACAAAGACATTCGACGAGAGCACAGTATCCAAGATAATCCGACTCGTGGAGAGTGCCGACGAGAACAAGTCGCGCAGTGAGTCGTTCATCACACGTTTTGCGCATGTCTATACCCCAATAGTAGTGTTTGCGGCATTGGCATTGGCCTTCATTCCGCCATTCTTCTCGGCAGATGGCTATGCCCAAGTATTCTCCACATGGTTGTATAGAGCGTTGATATTCCTCGTGGTCTCTTGTCCTTGCGCCTTGGTCATCAGTGTACCGCTGTCGTTCTTCGGAGGCATCGGAGCGGCATCGCGCAGAGGAATACTCATCAAGGGCAGTGGATATATGGACACATTGGCCAACCTTGGCACAGTATTGTTCGACAAGACAGGCACACTGACTCATGGCGAGTTTGCTGTGGAGGCAGTGCATCCGAATGATTTCGATGAGCATGAACTGCTTCATCTTGCAGCCCATGTGGAGCATTTCACCACACATCCCATTGGAGCCGCCCTGCGCAATGCCTTCCCTTCGGAGTCAACCGACGGTTGCAAGATAGAGGATGTGGAAGAGATAGCCGGTCGCGGCATACGTGCCAAGGTATCAGGTCGCACGGTATGCGTGGGCAACGGCAAGATGATGGAAGACATAGGTTTGGAATCCCACAACTGTCATATGGCAGGCACAATCATTCATGTGGCTGTCGACGGCAAGTATGCCGGACACATAGTCATCAGCGACAAGATAAAGGAGGACAGTGCTGAGGCTATTACCTCGCTGAAACGTCTTGGGGTTGAGAAAACGGTTATGCTCACCGGCGATTGTGAAGCCGTTGGCAAGGATGTGGCAGAGCGTTTAGGCTTGGATGAATACCATGCCGAACTCCTTCCTGCCGACAAGGTGGCTCATGTGGAGCGGTTGATAAAGGAAAATACCGAAGGCAAGAGTCTTGCTTTTGTCGGCGACGGTATAAATGACGCCCCGGTGCTTAAGCTGGCCGATGTTGGCATAGCTATGGGTGGCCTTGGTAGCGATGCAGCCATTGAGGCAGCCGATGTGGTGCTCATGGACGATAAGCCGTCGAAGATATCCACAGCCGTAGGCATAGCACGCCGTACAATACATATAGCTCGTGAGAACGTGGTGTTTGCCATTGGTGTGAAGGTTGCGGTGCTTATGCTTGCAACCGTAGGACTTGGCAATATGTGGATGGCGGTGTTTGCTGATGTTGGTGTGACGGTGCTGGCAGTGCTGAACGCGATGAGGACATTAAGCAATAACTGACAATATTAGTATACTCGCTTATTAGATCCGCGACTTCAAGGAGAAGAACGGTTGCTCGCGCATCGTAATGATCTGGGCTGCGTCTACCGAAATATATGTGCCAGTAGACATACAAAAGGTGTAAATATACATACAAAAAATGAGGAGATGCCCTAGCAATCTCCTCATTTTTTGTATATATGCAATTACAGCTGTTTAGTATTCCATAGAGAATGTTATGCCGCGACGCATCATGTCGTTGGCAGTTGACTTAAGGCGAACGAGGAAGTCCTCATACGACGGCTTGTTCTTTGTCCATCCTGCCTCGGCAAGAGCAACGGCACGTGGATATGCCTGATAGTAGATGCGCTCGGGAGTTGTGATGCACTCGCTCCAGAGAGTTCCTGCCACACCAAAGAGATTGTTCTTCTCAAAGTTCTCGTCATTGCCCCATGAAGGGTCGAGAGAGTAGGTGGCTTTGAGGGATGTTGTAGGCATACCCCAGTTCACTTCAGGCATGTCGCCCTTAGCCATAGGATAGTCGAAGTAGCAATGCTCGCCAGGGCAGAGCATGATGCGTGCGTTGTTCTCCACGGCAGCATCAAGAGCCTTCTGTGTGAGTCCATGACGCCAAGCGAATGTTACGCAACCCGGCTGAATCTTCTTGAAGTCGGTCTCATACCAGAACATAGGTGTCTTGTGGTAAGTGTCGCGCAAGAGTTCGATGATGCGGTCGAAGAGATAACCCTGCAACTTCCAGTTCTCCGAACGGTCGGTAGTTGTGATGCCGAGCTTCTGCTTCAGAGCCTGACACTTAGGGCAGTCGGTCCAGCAGTCGAGGGCAGGGTTTCCTGCCTCGTCGCCACCAAGATGGATGTATTTTGAAGGGAAGATGTCGGCAATCTCCTTGAACACATTACCCAAGAACTCGTAAGTGAACTCATTGCCAGGGCAAAGAAGCTCGTTGGAAACACCGCAAGTGGTGCGGATAGGCACCTGACGCTGGTGGCATGTAAGTTCAGGGAATACGCTGATAGCGGCAACCTCATGTCCAGGCATCTCAATCTCAGGCACAATCTCAACGTGGTATTGCGCGGCAAACTTCACCAAGTCGCGCATCTGCTCCTGAGTGTAATATCCCTTGTAAGGTCTCTGCAAGTCGTCCTGGCCCCAACGTGATGAGGCTTGTTCTGTAAGCTGCGGATACTTCTTGATCTCTATACGCCAAGCCTGGTCGTCGACCAAGTGCAGGTGAAGAGCGTTGAGCTTGTAGCGAGCCATCTCTGGGATGAAGGCTTTCAGTTCGTCAAGAGGGATGAATGTGCGGGCAGGGTCGACCATCAACTCACGTACATGAGTGCGTGGAGTGTCCTTGATAGTAAGCTGCGGAATGGCATCAACACACTCTTTATTGCCCGAACCAAGTAGAATCTGGTCGAGAGTCATCAATCCCCAGAATACACCGCGTGGAGTCTTGCCCTTGATGTTCACGCCCTTAGAGTCAACAGTGAGAGTGTATGCCTCGTCATCGTCAAGCGAAGAGTCAATATCGAGAAAGAGCTGCAAGCCACGCTGACGGCTGTTCACGATGTTGCCAATGCGGTTGCTGAGCATTTCGCGGGCGCGCTCCACCTCATTGTTCAATATAGTGCCGGCACCATCATTGTGCGTAACAATGATATTCCATGCGGTCTGCACGTTCAGAGTCTTGGCACCCTTCTGTATGGTGAGCACCTGCGGCATAGGAGTGAGACACTTTGTAGGGTCGCTCACCTCGTTAGCCATCTTCGGCTCAGCATAGAAACGGCTCCATCCAGCCGCCTTCATATAAGCCTTCTCGCTACCCTTAGGAACGATGAGCTCCACGCAGCCCGGCTCAATGCCATAGAAAGAAGAAACGGCAGCCTTAGGTGGCACCTTAGAATTCACCTTAACAGTCTTCAAGCCCGACAGACGTGCGAAAGCATATTCGCCAATGACAGGCGCCCCCTCGATAGTAAGCTCCGAAATGCTCTTGCATCCCGAGAAAGCGGCGTTGCCTATAGTCTCTACCGATGCAGGGATAGTGATGTTCTGGAGTTTGTCGCAAGCAAAGAAAGCCTGGGTGCCTATAGTCTTCAGCACTTTAGGCAGAGCGATGCCCTCAAGCTGATGGCATGAGTGGAAAGCGTTTTTAGGAACGTCAGTGCTTTGAGCGTCGGCAAGGTCGATATTGCGCACCTGGAAACACAGGTCGCGCATCTGACGATAGTCGCCTTTGCGTTCAGTTGAAAGCTCCCCCGTGAGTTTCAAGCTCACAGCCATAGACTTCTGCTCCGGCTTAAGGTCGTTCATTCGAGCGACAGTCTGAGCTGAGACAGTTGCCGACACGAAAGCAGCGGCAGAAAGTAGAAAAAATCTTTTCATTTGTTGTTTAGATTGTTGTTTATAATTACAACTGCAAATTTACAGCCTTTTTCCGAAATAAACGACATTAAGCCACACTAACTTATTGGCTATGGCTACACAAGCCCGTCGATATGCTTCTTAAGCTCCCTCAGTTCCTCGCGCACACTTATCAGAGTGGCAAGAATGTCGGCATTCTTGTCAACACCGGCGCGGTTCTTGTTAAGCATCTTGCGTGCGGCGGCAATCTTGAATCCCCTCACCTTCACGAGGTTGTGTATCACGCGGATTTGCTCAATGTCCTTCTCCGTATACTGGCGCACATTCTGGCCTACGGTCTTAGGTTTCAGATGAGGAAACTCCGTCTCCCAATAGCGCAATGTCGACTCGCGCACGTCGAACATCTGTGCCACTTCCTTAATGGAATAGTAGAGTTTCACGTTCTTGTTGGTGTTCAGTGCCATATTATTTATTAATTTATTTGCAAAAATAACCAAAACGGAGTATCTTTGCAAATGTTTTAGAAATAAATACACAAATATAGATAACATATATACAATATGATGACAGCTAATGAAATCCGCGACTCGTTCAAGAAGTTTTTTGAGTCGAAAGGACACACCATCGTGCCAAGTGCTCCGATGGTAATCAAGGATGACCCAACATTGATGTTCACCAACGCTGGTATGAACCAGTGGAAGGACATCATTCTCGGCACACGCGAGCCAGAACCACGCCGCCGTGCCGACACTCAGAAGTGCCTCCGTGTGAGCGGCAAGCACAACGACCTCGAAGAGGTAGGCCACGACACCTATCACCACACCATGTTCGAGATGCTCGGCAACTGGTCGTTTGGTGACTATTTCAAGGAAGGTGCCATCGACTATGCATGGGAATATCTCGTAGACGTGCTTAAACTTAATCCTGCCGACCTCTACGTCACAGTGTTCGAGGGCAGCGAGGAAGAAGGACTCTCACGCGACGATGAGGCTGCATCATATTGGGCAAAGCATGTGCCAGCCGACCATATCATCAACGGCAACAAGCACGACAACTTCTGGGAAATGGGCGATACAGGTCCTTGTGGTCCCTGCTCTGAGATTCACCTCGACTCACGTACACCCGAAGAGAAAGCCAAGACTCCAGGACGTGAACTTGTAAACAAGGACGACCCACAGGTGATTGAGATTTGGAACATCGTGTTCATGCAGTACGAGCGCAAGGCCAATGGCTCTCTCGTTCCGCTGCCTATGCACGTGATTGATACCGGTATGGGCTTCGAGCGTCTTGTTCGTGCCATGCAGGACAAGCACTCCAACTACGACACCGACATCTTCCAGCCAATCATCAAGGAAGAGGAGGCTATTACAGGCATGAAGTATGGTGTAAGCGAAGAAACCGACGTGGCAATGCGCGTATGTGCCGACCACTTGCGTGCTGTTGCCTTCTCTATCGCCGATGGTCAGTTGCCTTCTAACGCCAAGGCAGGCTACGTAATCCGTCGTATCCTCCGCCGTGCAGTGCGCTACGCTTACACATTCCTCGGACAGAAGGAAGCATTTATCTATAAGCTCATCCCTGTATTGACCCGTGAGATGGGCGAGGCTTTCCCAGAGCTCAAGGCCCAGCACGACCTTATCCTACATGTTATCAAGGAAGAGGAAGACTCGTTCTTGCGCACACTTGAGAAGGGTATCAACCTCCTTTCTTCGGCAATGGAAGAGCTTAAGAAGCAGAACAAGACACAGCTCGACGGTGTTCAGGCGTTCCGTCTGTTCGATACTTACGGTTTCCCGCTCGACCTTACAGAGCTTATCTGCCGTGAGAATGGTTTCACTGTTGACGAGGCAGAGTTTAATGCCGAGATGCAGAAGCAGAAAGACCGTGCACGCAATGCTGCGGCTGTAGAGAATAGCGACTGGGTGATACTCCGTGAGGGTGAGCAGCAGTTCGTAGGCTACGACTACACTGAGTACGAGTGCCATATCCTGCGCTACCGCAAGGTGACACAGAAGAAGAACACATATTTCGAGCTTGTACTCGACAACACTCCTTTCTATGGTGAGATGGGTGGTCAGGTAGGCGACAATGGTGTTCTCGTAAGCGAGGACGAGACAGTGACCATCACCGACACAAAGCGCGAGAATGGTCAGTCAATCCATATCGTTAAGGCTCTGCCTAAGAATCCGGAGGCCGACTTCATGGCTTGTGTTGACGTAGACGCTCGTGAGGCTTCAGCAGCAAACCACACTGCTACCCACTTGCTCGACTATGCCTTGAAGCAGGTGCTTGGCGACCATGTAGAGCAGAAGGGTTCGTTCGTATCGCCAACAACATTGCGTTTCGACTTCTCTCATTTCTCTAAGGTGTCTGACGAGGATCTACGCAAGGTAGAGCGCATTGTCAACGACCTTATACGTCAGGACCTGCCGCTTGACGAGCATCGTGACACTCCATTCGAGGAGGCTAAGAAGCTTGGTGCTATCGCTCTCTTTGGCGAGAAGTATGGCGACAAGGTGCGTGTTGTACGTTTTGGTCCTAGCTGTGAGTTCTGTGGTGGTATTCATGCCAAGTCTACAGGTCGCATAGGATTCTTCAAGATTATCTCTGAGAGCAGCGTTGCAGCAGGCATCCGCCGTATTGAGGCAAAGACTGGTAAGGAGTGTGAGGAGCTGATGTATAATGTTGAGGATGCCTTGAAGGCTATCCGTGCATTGTTCAACAACGCTAAGGACCTGCAGGCTGTCATCGGTAAGTATATCGAGGAGCACGACGCAATGAAGAAGAACATCGAGCAGTTCCAGGCTCAGGCTGTGGAGCGCACCAAGTCAGAGCTTATCCAGAAGGCTCGCGAGGTTAATGGTGTTAAGGTTATCACAGCCGTATTGCCTATGGAACCTGCTGCTGCCAAGGACCTCATGTTCAAGCTCCGTCAGGCAGTAAGCGAGAACATGCTTGCTGTTGTAGGTACAGTGTCTAACGACAAACCAATGCTTAACGTAGCAATGAGCGACGACCTTGTCAAGGATCATTCACTCAACGCAGGTCAGATGGTTCGCGAGGCAGCCAAGCTTATCCAAGGTGGCGGCGGCGGTCAGCCTCACTTTGCCCAGGCAGGTGGCAAGAACAAGGATGGTCTGTCGGCTGCAGTGGACAAGGTGGTTGAGTTGGCTCAACTGTAATAAAGATTTTAACAAGAGGCAATGCAATGAGCGTTGCTGAAATAATAAAAAGGAGGTTGAGCGGAAACAGCTCAGCCTCCTTCTTTTGATATTATATAGGACGTTACGTGAAGATTCTTATTGATGAGTATCTCCAGTGATTCAATAAAATGCAAACACATCTCTATTAAGTTAAATATTAATCACTTTTACTAATTATTTATGGATACTAAAAGCTCGTGTACCAAGTGGCAAACTTTTGTCCTTCATGTGAAAAAAGGGTATGAAGACCGAGAGGAACATATTTCCCGCATGATGAGAAATAAGAATATTGCTTTTGAGTATATACTTGATGGTGACATGCAAGATATAACAAAAGAAACTTTAGAAAAATACTTTACAGGAGAGATGAAAATAAATTCTCCTGCAACATCTTGTGCGCTAAAGCATCTCCTTGCATGCCATGAAATAGTGGAAAGGAATATCGAGGGTGCTCTTGTCTTGGAAGACGATATCGTGCTGCATGATAATTTTGTCAGTGTATTTCAAAAGAGTATTGATGAGCTTAAAGGCAATAGCGATTGGAGTGCTAAACCTGTGATAATCAATTACGAGGATACAAGACTTCGGTTTGTTCCTCGTAGTAAGCGTGTGAAAGGACGCGTGCTTTACGAGGGAGACCGTGATAGAATGACAGGAGCCATATATGTGAATCATGCTGCGGCAAAGTTGATTTGGGATTATGCCATTAAGGATAAATTGGATCAGCCAATAGATTTATTCCATTGCTATCTGCTCAAGACAAACCTTATAGCTTATCTGTGGTGCCAGCCTGTTGTGGCTACTCAAGGCAGTCATTCAGGATTGTTTATGTCTGGAATTAATATCAACAAGAATTACTTTGACATACTAAAATGGAAATTCAATCTTTTGTATAAAAAGATGATCTATTATTTCAGATAGAACCAGCCCTTATGGCTTTGCTTCAGCCCCAATAATATGATTGTATGAGGGTGTGTCAAAATAAGTAATGTCTTTAAGTACTTTGCAAAGTGTATAAAGATACTTCGTAAAGTATTATATATTACTTTGCCAAGTAAATATATATTCAAAGGCAAAGTAATACGTATTACTTTTTGGGACTTCAGAATCTCTTTCCGAAGATGATGTGGAAGAAGGTGGTGAGGAGAATCTTGATGTCGGTCCACAGACTCTGGTGCTCCAGATAGTAGAGGTCGTAGTCGAGGCGTCGAAGCATCTTCTCCATAGTATCGGTGTAGCCGTTGTGCAGAGTGGCGTAGGAAGTCACTCCGGGGCGTATGGCATACAAATCTGCGTAGCGCGGATTGTGCTCCATGATTTGGTCGATATAGAATTTGCGTTCGGGACGGTAGCCAATGAAAGCCATGTCGCCCTTGAGCACGTTCCATAGCTGTGGCAATTCGTCGAGGTGGTGTGCTCGCATCCATTTGCCCGTCTTGGTGAGGCGTGGGTCGCTCAAGGCTCCGTCGAGCAGCAGTTGCGGACCTTCTTTTTCAGCGTCGTGGGTCATGCTGCGGAACTTGTATATATAAAAAGGCTTGCCATGCAGTCCGATGCGTTCCTGGCGGTATATGACAGGTTGTCCATCCTCCAGTCTTATTGCCACATAGCATATGGCGAATAGAGGGGAGAACACCACGAGGCATATAGCGGAAAATATAAAATCAAAAATTCTCTTCATTTCTGTCTTTTTCGTCGGACTGGCAAGGTCCAGTGTCTGCTTTATATTATAACATTTATTATATATAACGCCAAAGATGGATTTTAATTGTATAAAAGTACTAATTTTCCAGCGTCAAGCGTACTAAAAAAGAGATTGTCTGCGCGGACAATCTCTTTTTTTCGTAAATATCTCTTTTTAAATTGTGTTGTTGACAATTTAGAACATCTTCTCAGGATATACACCTTCGTCGGCGAGTTTCTGGAATTTCTCCACTACGCTCGGACGATCCTCAGGATAAGTTACACCAAACCACTTGGATGTGGTGTCGAGCACCTCGCAAGTGGCAGTGCCGTCGTGGATGAGCTTGTCCACCATCAATGGGATAAAGAACTCGCTCTTAGGATTCTCCATGTTCTTCGGGTCAGAGAGGAACTCCTTGAAGAACTCGTTGCTGTGCTTGAAATAGTCGGGAGTGAAGCCCCAGAAGTTCATTGATACGGGAGTGGTGTCTGGGATTGCCACCCATGTTTCGCCATCGTCGTCAAGATATTTAACAACACCGTCGAAACGCTGGATCTTTGTGCGCTCAACAACAGATGTAAGGTGGTGGTTCTCGTCGTTCTCGCATACGCCACGGCTAACAGTGCCGCTGTCAGAGAGAGTGTTGCCTACGCGGAATCCTACCATAGCATACTTGCCGGTAGAGCCTTCTGGAAGCTCGCTAAGCCATTTGCCAAGCACCTGGAAAGCGTCGCGATCGTAGAAATCGTCGCAGTTGAGCACGGCGAACGGCTCGTTGATAACGCTCTCACCCATCATCAATGCGTGGTTGGTACCCCAAGGCTTTGTGCGGCCTTCGGGGCATGTGAAACCTTCTGGCAGTGCGTCGAGAGCCTGGAACACGAGTTCGCATGGGATGTGACCCTCATATTTTGAAAGCACGATGCGACGGAAGTCTTCCTCGAAATCCTTGCGGATAACGAATACGAGCTTGCCGAAGCCTGCGTTTATAGCGTCGTAGATAGAGTAGTCCATGATGGTTTCACCGTGAGGACCGAGTTCGTCGAGCTGCTTCAAGCCACCGTAGCGGCTTCCCATACCTGCAGCGAGGAGGAAAAGTGTAGGTTTCATAATCTTTGCTGTTATTATGTTAGTTATGTATACAATTTTTGCATTGCTTCTTTGTGTGCTTAATTTATATCAATTACAAAAGTAACAAATTACTGTGAGATACAAAAAGTTTTGGATAATAATTATTTGCAAAAGCATGAATTTGGACCAAAATGTTTAATGACAATTGATAATCAGCAGCTGCTGATTGTCAATTGTCATTCTGTTTAGAACGGGTAGCCTATCGCGAAATGCAGGCTCTGCGAGTCCTTGAAGTGGTCGAAGTTGTAGAATCCGCTTTTGTAGGGCACGTGTATGCCCACGCCCCAGTCGAGACGCAACACGAAGAAGTCCATGTCGTAGCGTATGCCTATGCCTGTGCCGAGAGCCGTCTCCTTGAGCAGGTTTATTGGGTTGAATTTCGAGCCAGAGCGGTAGCCGTCGTCGTGCATTGCCCATACGTTGCCAGCGTCGATAAACACCGCTCCATATAAGTTGCCGAATAGGCGCGGACGGTATTCGAGGTTGGCTTGAAGCTTTATGTCGCCCGTCTGGTCCATGTACGACAAGCCCGACTGGCTGGTGTAGTAGCTACCTGGACCAATGCTTCGCACGTTGAAGGCTCGTATGCTGTTGGCGCCGCCCACGTAGAACTGCTCGCTGTAGGGAGAGCTTTTGGCATTGCCGTATGACCATACCACTCCGGCGCTGACGTGTCCCACGAGTTGGTCGTGCTCGGCCATCTGCCACGTCTTGCGGAAATCGGCTTCCAGTTTCAGAAACTGGGCATAGGGATTCTTGAACATAGTCTTACCCTTCTCGCTCCATTTCTCGCCAAACGCCATATAGCCGAGCGAGAGGATGTTGGCGGCCTCGCTTGCCGCCACTTGCAGATAGATTGGGTTGCGGCATGAAGATGGCGACTGGTAGGTGAAGGTGTAGCGCATCTTAGGCACAAACTGGTCGGCCATGCTTATGAGCAGGTAGGGGCTTTGTTGCAGAATCTCGTTGAACGCCTCGGTCTTGTGCTGCATATACTCGTATTGCAGAATGAGTGGCGAGAAAGTGTGCTGCACGTTCGCCTTAGGGTGCAATGTGTAGGTGAGTTCGCCCGACACGATGTGGCGTTTGAAGAATCCCGAACGGTTGAGCACATCGCTCGAAGCCTTGATAAGCGTGGTCGGCAGCGTGTAGGGATGTCGGCCACGCATGTATTTGCGTGGTACGAGGAACAGTCGCGGCAGTTCGAGCGACACGTCGGTACCGTATTCATAGGAGTTGAATTTCGAGCTTGTGCCGTCGGCCTGGTGTCCCGTCTGCCATTCATACGAGCCTTTGAGATTGATTGACAGTTTCTCGCCGCCACGGAAAGCGTTGTTCTTTGAGAATCCGAGCGTGATGCCCGGACCCACTCTTCCCGTAGTCTTGCCCACGATGTTGGCTTCGAGCGACACGTTGTAGGGTTTGTCGAACACGCATCCTAAGGTCATGTCGAGAGTGTCGCATGTTGGGGATGAGCTGTGCGGGGCAAAATTCAGGTCTACTCGTGAGAAGAGGCCCTTGCCCGTGAGCGTATTGATGGAGCGCGTGTAATCCTCGTAGCTGTAGAGCTTGCCTGGACGCAGGCTCATGTCGCGTGTCACCACGCTACTTCTGATAGGTTGGCGTCGTCCATTATATAATATGGTGTAGCGTCGACGCACGGTAGAGTCGCGCAATACTTCTGTTGCCGTCTTGCGCAGCTCGAGTCTCACTCTTCCCACATACCATTTCTGCGCCACACGGTTGGGCAGCGAGTCGGCGTATTGCAGGCGCACTTGTGCCTTACCAGCCGTGGCGATAGTGTCGGCAAGATATGTGGCATATCCCGGCTGATAATAGAAGAAGCCGTTGTTGCGCAGAAGATTTGACACTCGTGTACGCTCGGCATCGAGGGTTGTAACGTCGAACGGGTCGCCTGGTTTTATCTTGGCCTCGGCTCTTGCAGAGTCGATGAGCTGCATGGCGGCAGGTGGGAAGTTGTTGTAGGTGAGCGTGTCGATAGTGTGCAGCTCGCCAAAGTTGACGCGGTATTCCACCTTTGCCTTCTTGGAATCAAGCTTGCTGATGATGTCGTAGTTGACGTATCCGCTGAAGTAGCCGCGGGCGTGCAGCAGTTCGCGTGCCACCTGGGTGTGGAGCAGAGGGTTGACGCTGCTCAAGAGCACGGGTCGCTTACCGAAGGTCTTGCCGATCCACTTGCCAATGCCGTCGTCGGCTGTGGCAAAAGCATTGTGTATCCACAAGCGGAACGGAGGCCACGGCCAGCGGTAGTAGGCGCTGCCGAATATGGAATTGTTGGGTGCTGTGCCAAGAGCTTCCTCAAGTTCCTCCTGAACAGCATAGAAGTGGCCGTCCTTCTCCACGTTCTCGTATTTAGTGGAGCGCATGCCAGTGTAGAGCTTGTCGTCGTCGGGCACAGTGGATGTGCTGGAGCAGGCGACGAGGGCGAGGCTACACATTATTATATATATAAGATGTTTCATAGACGATACATTTATTATAGAGCCCAGAGGAGTTGCCTCCTCTTCATATTATTATTTCTTTACTGTAGAGTCGTTTGGTTCTGTGAAAATATTGTTCTCCTTCTTTTCCTTCTTAAACCTGAACAGGTCCTTGAAGTGCTGCAGTTTCTTGCGCCACATGAAACCGCCACCAAACTGTTCAACATAGCCTTCGAGCCAGTCGTAGGAGTCGCGTTCGTAGAAGAACTTGAGATACTTATTGGAGTTTTGCGAGAGACGGTACTCCAATGTCACGTTGTCGAAGAACGTGTCATCCTGGTTTTCTACCTCGGCACCGCTCGACACCTTGCCGCCTATGACAATGCGCAAGCGGTTGTTCCACAATCGCTTTGAGAACTTGAACGAATAGTCGGTGTGCATCTGTCCCGAGCCAATGGTAGTGTTCTCCATACCAAACGAGAGGTCTACCGTGCGCAGCGCATTGCCCGAAATCTTGTTGATTTCCGAACTGAGGAATGTGCTCAGGATGTTGCCTGCCGACAGCGATGACAGATTATTGTCGGTGATGTACATTCCTGTGGTGAGCATAGTCACGGCTATCTTGCCTCGGTTCTCGGCTGATTCGGTCATTAGCTCGTTGTGCATTTGCTGGTCGTCGGGCGCATCGATGATAAACTGCAGACCCATGTCTTGCAGGGTCTTCGTTATCTCCACACCGCACTCGAACATTACGCTTCTGCCCGAACCTCCATCTGTAGACACCGTGGTCTTGTTTTCCTCTGTGGCTGTGATGTTGAGTCGAGGGTTCATGGGGTCGCCGGAGAATTCGGCGTAGCTTCCATCCTTAATTGTGAACGACTTCAGCGGAATCACCGGCAGTGAGTATTTCATCTCGCCCGACGCGATGGTGTAGCGTCCGTAGAGCGACAACCCGTCGTTGTCGGTGTAGAGCATTCGCAAGTTGCCGCCGCCAATAAGGTCTACATAGTTCGACTTGTCGGTGTTGAGGGCGCATAGAGCGTGTGCTCCGTCGTCGATGTTGACTGTGAGGTCCATGTTGAGTCCGTTGATGGGCGGGCGCTCCACGCTTACCGTCTCAGGCTTGCGGAAGTTGACAAACTTCACAAGTCCGTCGAGTTGGTTGTCGGTAGAGAGTGGCGAGTCGCGCAGGATATATGTTATGTCGCTTGAGCCAAGCACATCGAGTCTGCCTCGCATGCGCAGAGCGTCGAGCGGACCGTCGACAAGTCCGAGGAAGTTGACATACGCCTTGCCATAGGCCTCGCTGCGTGCCTGCTCCTTCGAGTCGATGAGCAGATAGTTGTCGGCACGCATGCGGATGTATGCCTTCATATTTTCGACATCTGCAAAGTCGAAATATCCGTAGAGCGTGAGCGCGTTGTTGTTGCGTGCGAACATCTGGAAGTTCTCAAGCAGCATGCGGCTGTTCTTTATGGCCACCAGGTCGTCGCAGAGTCGCATCTTCACACCGTAGGGTTCGCTTGCCACATAGGCAGAATCGAAATACAGTTCGCCGTTGACATCAGGATGTGAGAGTGTGCCTTTCACCTTCACGCTGCCTTCGGCATAGCCAAGGAAGTTGATGATGCGGTCGGGCACGAATCCGTCGAGCAGCAATAGTGGGGTGCGCGATAGAGTCATGTCGGCATCGAGATGACCCTCGCCCTCGGCGTCGTACATGCCAGTGAGGGTGCAAACATCATAGTCGTTTATAGTGAGGGTGCCATCGACATAATGTTCCATGCCCTTGTCCTTAGGCATATATACAAACTCGCTCGCGAGGTTGCCTATAGGACAGCCCTCGTAGGCCATCTTGTCGATGCTGAGCGATGAGGATACCGACATGTCGCCTTCGTCTGACACCATCCAGTGGAAGTCGCCGTTGAGCAAGCCTGCCACCTTAGGCGCGTAGGGCACGATGGAGAGAACCTTCTGAAGGTCGAACTTTGCAAGGCTGACACTAAGATCTTGATGGGCCTCGGTGCTGTCGTTGGAATATATCTGAACGCCCATGCCGTCGTCGGCAAGCAGACGCATGTCGGCAGAGATGCGCTGGTTTTCGGCAAAGAAGATATAATTGTCCTTGTTCACCTTGAACTTCTTGTAGCCCAATACAGGGTCGATGCCTCCAAGTTTCAGTCTGATGCCTCCCGGCTCCATGTCGGCTTTCATGCCGAGGGCGATGCCGAGTCGTTCGCGGTTGTCGTAGACCTGAGTGCCCATGTAGAGTGATGACTGGGTGAAGGCACCGCGTATCTTGGCGTTGAACACAAATTGTGGGTTGTAGCGGTTGTTGCGCACCTGACCTTCGAAATCCGTCTTCGTTGAGTCGGACTTAAATGCAAGGCGTATGGTGTCGAGCTGCACACCTACAGCCACAAGCGAGTCGAGGCTCACATTGCCGTTGAGGCCATTGTGGGGTGACGCCTCAAGGTCGACAAAAGCATTGTGGAAGTCGTAGCCGAAGCGCTTCATCAGTCGGCTGAACACGTTGTTCTTGCCTGCACTCACAAAGAGCACCATTTCGGGGAAACGTTCCCTCAGCCGCAGTTGGTCGATGTAGCGTTCGGTGCGCTGCTTGGTCAGCTCCTCGTTCACTTCTGTGATGCGGCTCATTATATGCTCAATGCTTCCAGCTCCGTCGAGGTGCAAGGCAAAGTCGCCACTTCTGAGGGCGGCGTGTGTAGAGTCGCGTCGTGTGAACATGTCGATGCTTACGTTCTCCGGTCGATAGGCATTTGCCGAGTCGCGTATCACGATATTGCCCACAGTGCCTTCCACACGATGATTGATTTTAGCATCGCTCTGTATCAGCACGTTGGCTTTAAGCGATGTGTTGAGCGGACGTTTTGTAATGCCCATACGCATGAAGTCGGCGTTGACGAAATCGCACACAAGGCGGGCGTCAATCTTGCGGTCGCTCATGAGAGCGTCGAGGTTGATGATGCCGTCGACGAGTGGTGTGTGGCTGTCGAGCGAGGCATGTCCCACACCATTTTTAACCGTTGCCGTGAGTTTTATGTCCGACAGGTCGTATTTGTTGATGGCAAACTCCGTCACCTCGCCGTTGGCATTAAGGCGTGTGCGTGGCGAGAGGAAGTCGAATCCGGCTCCGCTTGCCGTGAATGTTCCCGTGAATGGGCGCAGCTGCATCGATGGCAGGAAGTTGCTAAGGTTGAGCTTGTTGGCCGTAAGTTGTGTGCTGTAGGCGAGTCGGCGTGAGTCGAACGACACATTGCCGCCCACATATCCGCCGCCTTGCGAAGCCTTGAACTGTGCCGCATAGCTTGGTCCGTCGGCATGCACATTGGCCCTGAGGCTCATGCCCATAGGAATGTTGAACGACTTGGCTGCTGATTTTGGCAGCATAGTCTTTACGAAATTGAGGTTGTAGGTATGGGCTTCGGCACGTATGTCGGCCTTTAGGCGGTTGGGGGCCATGAGGTTTTGGACCGTACCGTTGGCCTTGAGGGTGAGCACAGTAGGGTATGTTACCGAGAAGTCTGCAATGCGCATAGCCTGCATGTTTCCCTTGATGTCGGCACTCAAGGTGATAGGAGTGTTGGGCATGCTGTGCAGCATCTGTTTCGGAAGGAAACAGAGCAATGGCGCAAAGTCGCTCTTCACCACATAGCCCTTGGCATAGACCTTCATCTTGCCCGGATTGCGTTCGGCAAATGTGGAGAAGTCCATGTCGATGTGTGCAGTGAGCGTGGAGAGGGCTGTGCGTAGATTGAGGTCGGGCAACTGTATATGGGTGGAGTCGAGGCTGATATGAGTGGTGAATTGCTTCACGCTGATGCCGCTCTTCTCGCTCATGGCGCATTTCTTCAGGTGCATGGCAAGGGCTTCGCCGCGGTATTGCAGCGAGTCGATGTGCATGGCAATGCCCGAGAGGGCAATATGGTTGAAGTCGAAACCTTGTGGTTGAGGTTTCTCATAGCGGTTGTCGTAGTTGAGCGAGCCTTCGCGCCAGTCGAACGAACCAATGTTGTAGGAGTTCTTGAAGAGGTCGAAGTGTCCACGCTCGGCTGTCAATGCTCCTATGCCCGCTTTTATGCGGAGCGTGTCGCCGGGCATGTGAAGAGTGACTGCAGATTTCTTGATGTTGAGTTTGCCGAGACTGATTTTCCAGTAATTGGGAGTCTGTGTGGTGTCTTCGGGCACCGTGTCGCTCAGAGCCACGTCGAGTTTGGCGTTGTCAATCAATGCCTTGTCGAGCATCACGCTCTCGGTGGCGAGGTTGATGCTTCGGCTACGCAAAGTAAGTTTGCCCACGCTGCCCCTCACTCTTGCCTCGGGAACAAACTGCGCCGTATTCATCTTCACGTCTCTGAAGTCGAGCCGGTCGACAACAATATTCTTATGGATGAGTGGTATCAGTCGGACGCTGACGCTCAGCAGTCGTGCATCGGCTATAGTGTCGGTCACTCCGCGCAGGGTATCATTGGGTTGTGTGGCGCGAAATCTGTTGATGCTGAGGTTGAGCGGAAAACTCAGGCGCACACGCTCGATACTCACCGACATGCCGGTAGACTCCGAGACGTATGCCGTCACACGTCCCACCGCCCAATTTTGTATGGGTGGAATGTAGAGCATCACAGCCAGCAGAGTGACTATTATAATAGGTGTGGCGACAATAGCCGCCAATATCTTGAGAGTTTTTTTGTAGACAAGTTTCATTCGAATGTCGCGTTTTATCTGTTTTGTTCTACAAATATAGCTAAAATAATCGAATTATGGGCCCAGTATACTTTAATTATCTATTATTAAAGTCTTTATTGTGGAGAGCAGGATGATTCCTTTGTCTGATGAGTTTGGTGGGTTGTCATTTATTATTGGTCATTTTGTCATTTTCAATTCTCAATATGATTTTGATGGAAATAATGCTTTTTTGATTTTGACAAAATGACAATGTAAAAATGACAATCTGTTAAGGCCATTTTTACTCTCTCGGCAGGAAAAAATAATTTCCTCGGCAGGGAATAAAAATCATCTGCCGAGGAAACGAAAAAATGGTAGCTATTTTTTAGAACTTCACCTCATAGGTTTCGCCCTTCTTTGTCTTTAGAGTCTTGGTTTGGTCGCCATAGCGCAAATAGCATGTGGCACCAGATCCAGACAAAACGTTGGCGTGGTCGAGCTTGCCGTTCTTCCAGTAGATGTCGACGGTGAAGTTGCCACGAGCGCGGAGTCCGGTGATGGAACCTTCCTTCCATGCGTCGGGCAGAGCAGGCAAGAGATGGATGAATCCCATGTGGCTCTGCATAAGCATTTCGGTTACGCCAGCAGTGCCGCCAAAGTTGCCGTCAATCTGGAATGGGGCGTGAGTGTCCCACAAGTTGTCGAGCGTGCCGTTCTTGAGCAGGTTGCCATAGAGCTTGTAGGCATGGTTGCCGTCGTGCAGGCGTGCCCACTGATTGAGCTTCCATCCCATCGACCATCCAGTAGCACCGTCGCCTCTGTGCTCAAGCACTACACGCGAAGCCTTGGCAAGGTCAGGAGTAGTGACAGGCGAAATGGTGTGGCCCGGGTGTAAGCCAAAGAGCTGGTTGACGTGACGGTGGTGGTCCTCAGGGTCATCAATGTCGCGCGACCATTCCATGAGCTGTCCGTAGCGTCCTATCTTATAAGGAGCAAGCTTCTTGAGAGCGTCCTCCCATGAGCGGCGTTCCTTGGCATCGCGGTTGAGAGTCTTGCTTGCCTCGATAGCGTCGATGAGAATCTCGCGAATCACGGCATGAGCGAATGTTGCACCCTCGTCGATAGGTCCGTGCTCGGGCGATGTGGACGGAGCTGCTGTGTACACGCCGTCGCTGCGACGCCACAGATAGTCGGCTGCAAAGTTGGCACTACCCTTGATGATGTCGTAGGCCTCGTTGGCGAGCCACTTGTTGTCGCGTGTGTAGTCGTAGTAGTTCCAGAGGTGAGTGGCAAGCCACGGACCTGCGAATGGTGAGAAGTTCCACGACATGTCCTCGCTTGAGAGCGGAGTAGTGAAGCCGAACGGGTTGCCCGATACGGATGTTGTCCAGCCGCGAGTGCCGAAGTAAGCCTTGGCAGTGACCTCGCCAGGCTTGACAAGACCTTTCACGAAGTCGAACAGGGGCAACTCACACTCAGGAAGATTGGTTTGGCAAGCCGGCCAATAGTTCATCTGCAGGTTGATGTTGTTGTGGTAGTCCACGCGCCATGGTCCGTCGACATTGTTGTGCCATACGCCCTGGAGGTTGGCAGGAAGGTTGCCAGGGCGCGATGAGGCTATGAGCAGATAGCGTCCGAACTGATAGTAGAGCTGCTCGAGATAGAGGTCGGACTTGCCCTTGCGGTAGTCGGCAAGTCGCTTGTTGATAGGACGGTCGTCGGCAGATGTGGTATTGTCGAGTGTGAGCTTCACGCGGTTGAACAGCTTCGAGTAGTCGTCGTAGTGCTCCTTGAGCAGCTGTTCGTAGCCGGTAGTCGAAGCCTGGTCGAGCCATTTGGCGGTTGTAGCCACTGGGTCAACGCCCACGTAAGCCTTCGGATCGTTGAAGTCGGGAGCATAGTTCTCCTTATAATCGGTGTCGGCAGTAAGCAGGATTACCACTTCGTCGGCATCCTTCACGGTGAGTCGTCCGCCTTCATTGCTCACAGTGCCGCCCTTGTTGATGGCCTTGATGCGGATGGCATACTGCATCTGGTTGTTGTCGAGACGGGCATCCCAAAGCAAGGCGTCGTTGCCGCAAGCAGTCATTTTGCCTTCTGATACGGGGTTCTTGGCATAAGAGATGACAAGGTTCTGCTTAGCCTTAGCTGATGCTGTGTAGCGTATGGCAATCACATTGGCAGGATAGCTGGCAAAGTATTCGCGGTGGTAGCTCACTCCGTCCTTCTTGAATTGCACGTGAGCGACGGCAGAATCGAGCGAGAGTTCGCGTCGGTAGTCGGTCATGTTCACGGCACTGATTCCAGTCTCCACATACAGTTCGCCTGCTGTGGTGAAGCTTCCAAAGCGTGATGGATTTTCGTCAGCTGAGCCATATTCCACTGTACTGTTGAAGTTTTTGCGTGTGAGTTCGTCGGCACGTTTCCAGTCATCGTCGGCAAAAGCCTGGCGTATGTCCTTCAGCACATGGGCCGACTGCTTGTTGACGTCCCAATAGTATTTAGCTCCGCGCGAAGTGTTGGGACCTCCACGCCACAGAGTCTTCTCGTTGAGAGTGAGGCGTTCGGCCTCCACCGAGCCTAAGATGTTGATACCGAGCGAACCGTTGCCTATAGGCAGCGACTGCGATTCCCATTCAGCGTCGGGGTTTGTGGCAGTGTCGCCAGCTGTGATTGGTTTCTTGGTTGAGTTCCATTTTTCGGGATGTCCACCAAACCATATTGCAGCACCGTTGAGCGTAGTAGGACGATCGAACCAATATCGCAATGGTTTGGCATTTTGAGCATTGGCACTCTGTGAGAGAGCCGCAAGTAATAGTAAAGTAGTAAGGGATTGTTTCATGTTTTGTATGATGTTGTTTTGGTTTGTTTTGACAAAAGTAGTGAAAAAAATCGTAAAAGCATACGTACAATAAAGAATTATTGTGCGCATGCCTCAAATTTTGGTTTTATAATTATATCAGTCGCTGTTGGTTAGCCATATTCTTGTGGAGTCGGTTATGTTTTTGCGTCTTCTCAAGATTTCGGGCACTCGGCAAGCGTCGTAGTAGTCGGTCATTGCCGCAAGACGCCTTATCCACCAATCGTCATTGCCCACATTGCTCTGTTCCTGCCACACGTCGCATCCGTTGGGGTTGATGTTGGCTGTCAGGTCTCCGGCGAGCACGATGCCATGTTGGCGTGCTGTGTCGTGGGCAGAGCGCAGTTGGCAGTGGAGCATATACTGCACATAGTAGAAGAAAGCCAATTTCTTGTAGGCCTTGGTGCGCGCATTCTGCAGTTGTCCTCGCTCAGCCTCGGTCCATTCGTTATGGCTTGGCCATCGGCGGAAGTCGGCAATGCCGTAGGCGTCACGCAGATAGCTGTATTGTGCATAAGGCACAAGCCACCGCTCGTTGGCGCTGAAGAAGCGGCGGTAGTCGGCAGAGTGCATGGTGCGGTCGCCGTCCTCGTTGAACACGCAGCGCAGATACTCCAGCTTGGTGTGCAGGGTGGCGGAGTAGTCGTAGGTGGCTGAGGAGCCAAGTTGTTGGCTTAGTTCCGCTATTCTCTCTTGCTCTGCGGGGTCGGCAATCGGGGGCAATTGTGCGAGGTCGCACAGTAGGGGATGTAGAGCGAATGCGCTGATGGCGGAGTAGGGGTTGGCATCGGCGTTGGTGTGGGTGGATATGGAGTCGCACACTGGCGGGATGAATATCATCTGTGCCTTGGCTGAGGCAGCCGTTTGCCTGATGAGTTTGGCAAGACTTCCAAAGTCGCCTATGCCGAAACCGTCGGCCGAGCCGAGCCTGGCTATCGATGTGTGCAGACTTGTGGGTAGTGGGGAGGGGCGCGCGAAGTTTGCCTCTTCCAACTCTATAGCCATAGCCTCGCCTTGCTTTATTTCAGTTGCTTCGAGTGTGCGGTTGGGGTTGCTCTCGTATATGGCGTTGCCTTCGTTGTCGATAGCCACATATTTATAATGTATGTCTGTGGTGATGTTGGCGGCATTTATGTCGGCTTGCCACTCGCAGTGGTTGTGCTCGGTCATGGGGAGGGCATGTTCATGGTTCCATTCACCGAGAAGTGGGCTGTCGCCCACAATGGCCAGACGTTCGCCGGGAAGCAGCTCTGGAGCACGCACAATAAGCCTTATGGTGCGTAGCAGAGAGGTGCGTCCGGTGGGTATGGAGGTTCTTGGTTGCAGGCATTCTGTGTAGGCCGATGTGTAGAACCGCATGTTGTCGGGTTTGTTGTGCCACACGTTGCTCACGGTGAGCAGTTCGCAGCGAGTGAGGTTGAGGTCGATGCGATGGTGCATGCCTGTCCACTCGCGCTGGTGCTCGCGTCCGCCACGTGAAATGGTGAAGAAGTAGTCGATGTACGGCTTGTCCTTGTTTCCACACTCCACGTTTTCAAGCCTGTATATCCATGTATGTCCGTCGTTGGTGGTCATGCTGAATTGTTGCAGGCGGCGTAGCCCATTGTGGCTGTCAACAAGGTTTAGCTGTATTTCCTCGTCGTAGGTTGCCGTATAGGTTATGTTGAATAGAATAATCATGATTTGTTGTTCGCGGTAAATGCAAAAGCAAAAGTAGCATTTATATTTGGTTTGGGCAACATTCGCTTAAAAAATATTGTTGTTATGTACCAAAAACAATATGTATGTCGGCGATTTTGAGTAACTTTGCAGTCAATAAAAGCCCACCCCGCAAACTGTAAAGAAATCCAAAAGCAAGTCCTTATGACACATTTAGCCAACTATTTCCCTATTACCGACCCCACTCTCATCTTCTTTGTGGTGCTGCTCATCATTCTCTTTGCTCCTATAATAATGGGCAAGCTACGCATCCCGCACATCATCGGAATGGTGCTCGCAGGTGTAGCCGTAGGCAAATATGGCTTCAATATTCTCGCTCGCGACGACTCTTTCGAACTTTTCGGCAAAGTGGGTCTGTATTATATAATGTTCCTTGCCTCGCTTGAGATGGACATGGAGGGCGTGAAGCGCAATTCGCGGCGCTTTGGTGTGTTCGGTCTGCTCACGTTTGGTGTGCCGTTCGTGCTCACGTATGTGGCAAGCGTCACCATCCTTCATTATTCCACTTTCGCCTCGCTCTTGCTTGGATGTATCATGGCCTCCAACACGCTCATTGCCTATCCTATAGTGGGCAGGTATGGATTGCAGAAGAAGCCGAGCGTGACGTTGTCGGTAGGTTCGTCGATGATATCGCTCCTTGTGTCGCTTGTTGTGTTGGCTGGTGTTGTGGCGTCGTATGGCGGCGAGACGAGTGTGTGGTTCTGGCTGTGGTTTGCTGGCAAGTTTGTGCTTTATTGTGTGACGTTGGTATTGGTGATACCTCGTCTGACACGTTGCTTCCTACGCCGTTATAGCGATGCCGTGATGCAGTTTATCTTTGTGATGTCGATGCTCTTCATGAGTGCTGTGTTCAGCGAGGCTGTAGGCTTGGAGGGAATATTTGGTGCCTTCCTTTCGGGATTGATTCTCAACCGTTTCATTCCCCACGTGTCGCCTTTGATGAATCGCATAGAGTTTATAGGCAACGCTCTCTTCATTCCCTATTTTCTGATAGGTGTTGGAATGCTGATAAATGTGCGTATGCTGTTTGCAGGTGGTGATATTGTCATGGTGATGGTTCTCATTGTGCTGTTCGGTACGCTTGGCAAGGCACTGGCTGCGTACATCGCCGGTTTCTTGTTTCGCATGCCTGTGTCGTCGGGCAACATGATGTTTGGTCTCACCTCTGCCCATGCGGCTGGAGCCATAGCCATGGTGATGATAGGCATGAAGATAGAGGTGGCTCCTGGGCAGTCGCTTGTCACTGACGACATGCTCAACGGGGTTGTGATGATGATTCTCTTCACGTGCATCATTTCCACTATGATGACTGAGCATGCTGCCCAGCAAATCATTTTGCGCGACAAGGAGATGCCCGACGAGAACGATAATATGTCGCGCTCGGAGGAAAAGATTCTTATTCCGATGAAATATCCCGAATATGCCCAACGCTTGGTGAATGTGGCTATGATGATGCGCAATCCCAAGAACACTACAGGGCTTGTGGGACTGAATGTGGTGTATGACGATGATGATATGCGCCGCAATATGGAACAGGGACAGCATTTGCTCGACCGTATGGCGAGATATGCTGCAGCTGCCGACATGTCGATGCAGACTCAGGTGCGTGTGGCTGCCAATATTGCTAACGGAATAAAGCATGCATTCAAGGAGTTTCGCTCCACGGATATCCTCATCGGTATGCACATGCACCCGGAGGTGTCGCAGAAGTTCTGGGGAGCGTTCCATCAGAGTCTGTTCAATGGATTGAACTCACAAATCATAATGGCCCGACTTAATCAGCCGCTCTCCACCATACGCCGCATTCAGGTGGCTGTGCCGTCGAGAGCGCAATTTGAGCCTGGTTTCTATCGTTGGTTGGAGCGTATATGCCGTATGGCTACCAACATGGAATGCCACACTGAGTTCTACGGACGCGACGATGTGCTGCCGCTCATCGAGCAATATGTCAAGAACCGCCATCCAGAGATGCGCTATTCATGTTCGATTATGCTGCATTGGTCGGAGATGCCAACGCTTGCCACGTCGGTTTCCAACGACCATCTATTCATAATAGTGACAGCTCGCAAGGGTACTGTCTCATACAAGAATGCTCTTGAGCGTTTGCCCGACGAGATACAAAGCTATTTCTCGGATAAGAACATAATGATAATCTTCCCCGACCAGCATGGCGACGCTATGGAGGAAATGACCTTTGCGCAGCCGCAGCATACTGAGGACCAGAGTGCTTATGAGTCGCTGAGGAAGTGGGTGAAAAAGAATTTGACGAGGAAGTAGACTAGTTGCACACTTGTCTGATAGTGGCTCGTCAACTAAAAAAGAAAAATATATGATAAACATTAAAGGTATAACCAAGAGTTTTGGCTCGCTTCAGGTGCTCAAGGGCATCGACCTACATATTAATAAAGGTGAGGTGGTGAGCATTGTGGGTCCGAGTGGAGCTGGCAAGACTACATTGCTGCAGATAATGGGCACTCTCGACAACCCCGACGGTGGTACTGTCGTGGTGGACGGTATTGACGTGGGCAGTCTGTCGGCAAAGAAACTTAGCGACTTCCGTAACCGGCATATTGGTTTCGTGTTTCAGTTTCATCAGCTCCTGCCTGAGTTTACGGCTCTTGAGAATGTTATGATTCCTGCTTATATAAGTGGCAAGAGCACCAAGGAGGCTAAACAGCGTGCCATGGAACTGCTCGAGTTTATGAACCTTGCCGACCGCGCCTCGCATAAGCCTGCCGAACTGTCGGGTGGCGAGAAGCAGCGTGTAGCTGTAGCCCGTGCCTTGGTAAACAATCCTGTTGTGGTGTTTGCCGATGAACCTTCTGGTTCGCTCGACTCAAAGAATAAGGCCGAACTCCACCAACTCTTCTTCGAACTGCGCGACAAGTTTGGCCAAACTTTCGTCATTGTTACTCACGATGAGCATCTTGCAAGCATCACCGACCGCACAATACATATTGTGGACGGAAAAATTGTTGATGCGAATAGTGTTGATGTGAATGTTGTTGACAAAAAGACTGTGGAGACCGAAGAAAATAATGTTTAACTAATTGATAAACGAATTGAATATATGATAAAACTTGGCGATTACAATAAGATGACCGTGGTCAAGGAAGTAGACTTCGGTATTTATCTTGACGGTGGCGACGAGGGCGAGATTCTTATGCCCAAACGCTATGTGCCCGAAGGCACTAAACCAGGCGATGAGCTTGAGGTGTTTATCTATCTCGACCAGGACGAGCGTCCTGTTGCTACTACAGAGCATCCGCTTTGCAAGGTGGGCGACTTTGCCTATCTTGAGGTGTCGTGGGTAAATGAGTATGGAGCTTTCCTCAATTGGGGATTGATGAAAGACCTCTTCTGTCCGTTCCGCGAGCAGAAAAAGCGTATGCAGAAGGGCGAAAGCTACATCGTGCATGTGCACATCGACGAGGAAAGCTACCGTATAGTGGCCTCGGCTAAGGTGGAACGTTATTTTGCCGAACGTCATCCGTTCTACAACCACGGTCAGGAGGTAGACCTGCTGGTATGGCAGAAGACAGAGATGGGATTCAAGGTTGTAATCGACAACTGCTATCCTGGTCTTGTTTATGAAGATCAGGTGTTCCGCTATTTGCACACTGGCGACCGCGTGAAGGGATATATCAACACTGTGCGTCCGGACGGTAAGATAGACGTGACGCTTCAGCCTACTGGGCGTCAGCAGACTCTCGACTTCTCAGAGACTCTGCTTCAGTATCTTCGTGACAATGGTGGCGAGTGCGACCTCGGCGACAAGAGTGATGCTGAGGACATTAAGCGTCGCTTCCAAGTGAGCAAGAAAGTTTATAAGCGCGCTATTGGCGACCTCTACAAGCGCAGACTTATAGAGGTGGGTGACAATGGAATAAAACTTATTGGATAAATAAAAAAACAATCGACAATTATGATCTTGTTTGTAATCATGATTGTCGATTGTTTGTTGTTGATATTCAATGGTTTTGATAGTTATAGTAAAAAGCCGTTGAATATGTTAGAAGCTGCTGAAGCGGTCAATAAGTTTCTTCCTGAATAGCCTTCCCACCTTCACGTCGGTCAGTTTGTTGAATGGCGGATAAAAGTGGCAGGTGTTGTTGGCTACTTCTATCAGGTATCCAAGGTTGATGATGTGTTTTTGGCTGACACGCACAAGGGCTTCGTTGAGGTCGAGAATCATGTCGCTGTTAACGTTGCGCTTCAGGCGTATTGGTTTTTCCTTTCCTGCGATAATCATCTCCCACACTCTCAGCTCATGGTTGTAGGTGAATATGCCTATGTCGCGTATGTCGATAAGGCGGAAGTCAACGGCATTAGTGTAAACAAGGTATTTGCCGTCGTTTCGTTTGGTGATGCCATCGTTGTCGAGAACTCCAAGAGTGTTGTTGCTATTGTTGTTGCCGGTAGCGGTTGCTTCGCTGTGAGGCTTGTTTGGACGCCGATCGATGCATGCGCGTCGTATAATCATGCGCAGCTCGTTGTCGTCGATAGGTTTCAGCAGATAGTCGAAAGCCTTGTTTCTAAACGCAGGTAGCATGTATCTGCCGTGTGCGGTGTACATCACTATGCGACATCTGCCGTCGGACATTCCATCTATACGTTCAAGAAATTCAATGCCTGATATGTCAGGCAGTTCAACGTCAAGAAACATAAGATCGGGTTGCTTCTCTTCAAGCTGTTTCAATCCGTCCATGCCGTTGTAAGCAATGCCCACAAGTTCGGTTTCATCGTATGTCTTCAGTTTGTTGGCAAGGGCATCAGCTGCCTTTTTTTCGTCGTCAACGATAATGATTCTCATAATAATCAGTTTTTTTAGAATGTTATACAGTCTGGTATTTTAAGTGTTGCTTTGCATCCAATTATTTGGTCATTGCCGTCTTCGCGGTTGGATATCTCAAACCGCATCTTTTGTTTGTTGTGTTCGTTGGTCACGGCAATAGTCTGCGATATAATGCCAAGTCCGGTGCCTTTCTTAAGGGCGCGTCGTGCGTTGAAGCCAGGTCCGTTGTCTTCCACAGAGATTGTGGTGAGGTTGTTCTCGCTTGCTATGTTTATGCGTAGCTGTTTTTCGCCTTTCATTCCTTTTAGTCCGTGTACTATGGCATTCTCGGTGAGTATCTGTAGGAACATTGAGGGTATTTTGACCTTGGCAATGTCCACATTGTCAGCCACGTTGACAGAGAACTTGAAATCATCGCCCAAGAGATAACGCTCCACGCGTATATACTGCTTCACAAACTCAAGTTCCTTGTCGAGCATCATGTATGGTTGGCTCGACATATCGAGGTTGGTGCGTATGAGTCGTGCCAACTCCATAAGTTCCGATGCTTCCTTTTCGCCGGAGTTGACAATCTTATTGTTGAGCACGTTGAACATGAAGTGTGGCGATATACGGTTGCGCACATTGTTGAGTTTCAGGTTCATAATGTTTACCTGGTTCTGAAGTTGCTTTTTGCGTATGTACATATACCACATTATGAGCAGCAACACCAATACGACTGCCATCAATACAGCACCCGTAGTCATGGTGTGTGCATGTTGTATTTCAGCATTCTTGTGCTCGAGAGCAAGGTCGTGGTGAAGTTTCAGAGTGTCTGCACTGAATCGTGCCATAATTTCTGCTGAGCGCATGTTTGATCGGTTATGTTCAAGTGAGTCGGTGTAGCTCAGGTCTTGCTTCAGGGTCTCATACGCCATGCGGTAGTTGTTGGTCCGCTCGTAGAAATTGCGCATATATTTGTTGCGGATGTTCACCATACTATATTGTATGTATTTCTCCGCATCTTTGTCGATTTTTGCCACACGTCTCACCTCGCTTAGGTTGCCTTTTTGTGTGGCGATACCTATGCGTATGGTGTTGCAGTAGTATATGGCTACTGGGTCACCATTCTTTTTGAAGAAAGGTTCTACTTCGTTAAGGTAGTGCTGTGCGCTGTCGGTTTGCTGTAGGTTGAGAAACACGTCGGCAAGATTTATCTCACACAGATACATGTCAAAATTATTCTGCATGCCGTTTTGGGTGATGACTCTTTTAAGGCGCAGAAATGTTTCGAGAGCCTTGGGGTAGTCCTTTCTGAAATAGTAGTAGTTGCCAAGATTGTTGATATAGTAAGCCTGCATTGATGGCTGCATGAGGTTGAAGAAACGCTCTGTCTCATCATAATAGTGTTTGGCTGTGCGGAAGTCGTGCAGCGATTGGTAAATTTGTGCAAGTCCCATGTATAGGGTTATGTTGTTGCTCTTTGGCAGCTTCAGTGAGTCTACCAAGAAAAGGGCTTGGCGGTAGTATTTAGCCGAGTTCGGCATGTCGTTGAGCTGTATGTATGCGTCGGCTATATTGGCGCATACATTGGGCAATTCAGTTGTTTTTTCGCTGTTCTTGTATAATTTGTATGATGTTTTGTAGAGTAGCAGGGTCTCCTTTGGGTCGCGATGGAAGTTGTGGTTGCGTGCCGCCTTGCACGATAGGGCAGTTGCCATCATGGTATTGAGGCGTGGTGTGCTACATATGTTATGTTTAGTGTAGTAGCCATTGTCTTGACGTTTTACGAAACTGATGATATTTTCAATTAAAGTATCAGCACGTTCAGGCCGCTCCGACAGCCAGTAGTAGTTGGCAAGTCGTAGCAAATATTCATAATACCCAATGCTGTCTTTTGCCTCATTTAAGCATCGTTGTATTTCGTTGAATGCTGATGGTGCTAATATGTTTATAGAGTCGTCAAGATTTTGCAACTGTTTTATGCGTGGATTGTTGTGCTCGATGCTTTTTTTATCATTATTGCATGAGAAGAGCATGATGATAGCTGCCGACAATATTGTCAGCATGAGTAGTATATGTCGTTGGGTTTTGAGATATCTGCGCATGATAATTGTTTATGATTTGAAGAGTGTAAAAGGTTTATGTGGAAAATGAATGCAAAGATACTTATTTTTTTTTATAAATGATTTGTAATGTGCAGAATTTCAAAAATAGAGGTGTAAGTTTATAAGATTAGTTTTTGCTGTGATGTATAATAAAGAAAGATAATGAGGTATACCTCATTATCTTTCTTTATTATACATCTTAAAATTGTATTTCCTGTCGAAGGATTTAGAATTCAGCAGACTTCGGTGTACGTGGGAATGGTATCACGTCGCGTATGTTCTGCATACCGGTAACGAAGAGGATAAGGCGCTCGAAGCCAAGGCCAAATCCTGCGTGTGGGCATGAGCCGTACTTGCGTGTGTCGAGATACCAGCTCATATCCTTCATCGGGATATTGCGCTCCTCGATTTCATTCATAAGCTTGTCGTAGCTTTCCTCACGAACCGAACCACCGATAATCTCGCCAATCTGTGGGAACAGCACGTCTGTGCCCTGAACTGTCTCGCCGCTCTTGCCACCGAAACCAGACTCCTCAGCGTCTATCTTCATATAGAAAGCCTTGATAGCCTTCGGATAGTTGGTCATGATAACTGGCTTCTTGAAGTACTCTTCAACGAGGAAACGCTCATGCTCTGAAGCAAGGTCGTCGCCCCATTCGCATGGGAACTCAAACTTCTTGCCATTCTGGATAGCTTCCTGTAGAATACGGATGCCTTCGGTGTAGGGAAGGTGCACGAATTCAGAATTGAGCACACCCTCAAGACGTTCGATAAGACCCTTGTCGATCATCTTGTTGAGGAACTCAAGGTCGTCCTTGCAGTTATCCAATGCCCAACGGATGCAATACTTGATGAAATCCTCCTCGAGTTCCATAAGTCCGGCAAGGTCAAGGAATGTAACCTCTGGTTCTATCATCCAAAACTCTGCCAAGTGGCGAGGAGTGTTTGAATTCTCTGCACGGAATGTAGGGCCGAATGTGTAGATAGCTCCGAGAGCAGTGGCACCAAGCTCGCCTTCGAGCTGACCAGATACAGTAAGTGAAGTTTGCTTGCCGAAGAAGTCGTCGCTGTAGTCAATCTTTCCGTCCTCAGTCTTCTTAAGGTTGTAGAGGTTCTTTGTTGTCACCTGGAACATCTGTCCTGCACCCTCACAGTCGCTTGCTGTGATGAGCGGAGTATTGAAGTAGAAGTAGCCGTGCTCATGGAAGTAGGTGTGGACAGCCATAGCCATGTTGTGGCGAATGCGCATCACTGCACCGAATGTGTTGGTGCGCAGACGCAGGTGGGCATACTGACGCATATACTCGAACGACTGTCCCTTCTTCTGCATAGGATAGTCGTTGCCACAGAGACCGTAGATTTCTATAGAGTCGCACTGTATCTCAGATGTCTGGCCATTGCCCTGGCTTTCAACGAGAGTACCAATAGCGCTGATACATGCACCGGTAGTAATCTGCTTAAGTTGCTCGGCATCAAACTTAGTAGGGTCAACCACGATTTGGATGTTCTTGATGGTAGATCCGTCGTTGAGCGCAATGAAGTCTACTGCCTTAGAGCTACGGTGAGTGCGTACCCAACCTTTCACGTTAATCTTGCTTCCAAAATCGGTGCTGCAGAGAGCGTCTACGATTTTGGTTCTCTTTAAAGTTTCCATTATATATAATGTTAATTGTTTAGTGTTTTAGAGGGGTGATGTTTAATCAAGAAAGAGTAATGTTTAATGTAGCATTGCCTATGCAGTTGCAACAACAGGCAATCGAACATTAAACATTACTCATTAAATATTATTCAAACGCTCCCATACGCAGCATCTCAACTTCCTTCTCTGTAAGGAAGCGCCAGTCGCCACGACGGAGGTTCTTCTTCGTGAGACCAGCAAACTGCACACGGTCGAGTTTAACCACGCGATAGCCGAGATGCTCAAAGATACGGCGCACGATACGGTTCTTGCCGCTGTGGATCTCTATGCCCACCTGGCTCTTGTCTGTGTCGCTTGCGTATTCTATAGCGTCGGCGTGTACCTCACCGTCCTCAAGCTCAACGCCGTCAGCAATCTGCTGCAAGTCGTGAGCTGTAACGTTCTTGTCGAGATAAACGTGGTATACTTTCTTCTTGAGGAACTTTGGATGAGTGAGCTTAGAGGCAAGGTCACCATCGTTTGTAAGCAGAAGCACACCGGTAGTGTTGCGGTCGAGACGACCTACGGGATAGATGCGCTCAGGGCAAACGTTCTTCACGAGGTCCATAACAGTCTTACGCTGCTGTGGGTCGTCGCTTGTTGTCACGCAGTCCTTAGGCTTGTTGAGCAACACATACACCTTCTTCTCAAGGTTTACAGGTTGGTCGTGGAACTTGATTTCGTCGGTGCGCTTTATCTTTGTGCCGAGTTCGGTGACTACCTCACCGTTTACCGACACAACGCCTGCCTGAATGAACTCATCAGCCTCGCGACGTGAGCAGATGCCAGCATTGGCAAGGAACTTGTTGAGACGAATCGGCTCGTTCGGGTCGATGTTCTCCTCCTTGTATTCGATGCGCTTCTTCAAGCTATATTTGGCGTTGGGGTCGTAGCCTGGAGTGTGCTGACGGTTGTAGCCGCCTTGCTGCCCGTAGCCGCCACGCTGCTGATATCCGCCACGCTGCTGCCCGTAGCCGCCACGCTGCTGATATCCACCGCGTTGCTGCCCGTATCCGCTACGCTGTTGGTAGCCACCGCGGTTGTATCCACCCTGCTGGCCGTATCCACCCTGCTGACGTGGCTGATAGCCGCTCTGCTGTTGTTCGCTATCCTCTCCCTGCTGCTGGTTGTAGCGTGGACGATATCCGCCCTGCTGCTGGTTGTATCCTCCACGGTTATATCCGCCGCGCTGCTGGTATCCGCCGCGCTGTTGGTATCCTCCTTGCTGGCGTGGCTGATAACCACCCTGCTGCTGTTCGCCATCCTCTCCCTGCTGCTGGTTGTAGCGTGGACGATATCCGCCCTGCTGCTGGTTGTATCCTCCGCGGTTGTATCCTCCGCGCTGCTGATATCCTCCACGGTTGTAACCACCTTGCTGGCGTGGCTGATATCCACCGTTAGACGAGCTGAGACCTGCACCGAATCCCTCGGGGCGGAAGTTGTTGTCGTCGTTTACAGCTGGTGTTGTCTGACGGTCGGCATTGTAGGGGCGCTGTATGCGCGGACGGCGTCCGGTCACACTGCGATACTCTCTCTGATAATTTCCTGCGGGACGGCCGTAGCTCTCGCTATTGCCTGTAGTTTGATCCGCTGCTTTTTGTTCTTGGTTCTTTTCCAATTCTGAATCCATAATACTAAACTTTTTTCGCCTCACGGCAAGTGACACCCATTTCTTTCCGTTGCTTTGTTGGGGTTGATAGATGCACTTCTGTTTTACAAAATGTTATTACTTACTATTATTATTTATATAGATTATGTATAATCTCAATATTCAATTCGGAGTTTTTTTTAGATTCCCGTATAGTTGTGAGGAGTGATGGCCATAAGCTCAGCCTTGACAGAGTCGCTCACGTTGAGAGTCTTGATGAACTCGTGGATTGTCTCCTCTGTCATTTTTGTGTTTGTGCGTGTTAGAGCCTTCAGAGCCTCGTATGGATGTGGGTAGGCTTCGCGACGCAGAATGGTCTGGATGGCTTCAGCCACAACAGCCCATGTGTTGTTGAGGTCCTCCTCAATCTTTTCGTCGTGCAGAATAAGCTTTCTAAGTCCCTTAAGTGTGCTTTGGATGGCAATCATGCCATGGCCGAAAGGCACACCCACGTTGCGCAGTACTGTAGAGTCGGTGAGGTCGCGCTGTAAGCGGCTTACTGGCAACTTCATTGCGAGAAACTGCAACACGGCGTTGGCTATGCCAAGGTTGCCTTCTGAGTTTTCAAAGTCGATAGGGTTCACCTTGTGCGGCATTGCTGATGAGCCTACTTCGCCAGCTTTAATCTTCTGCTTGAAGTAGTCCATAGATATGTACATCCAGAAGTCGCGGTCAAGGTCGATGATGATAGTGTTTATGCGGCGCATAGCGTCAAACACAGAACCAAGGCAGTCGTAGTTGCTAATCTGGGTTGTGAATTGTTCACGCTCCAATCCGAGCTTCTCGCTTACGAAGCGGTTGCCGAATGTCTTCCAGTCATATTCCGGATAAGCCACGTGATGGGCGTTGTAGTTGCCGGTGGCACCACCAAACTTTGCTGTAAGCTTGCATGACTTCAGCTCGTTGAGCTGTTGTGTGAGACGGTATACATAAACCATAATCTCCTTGCCTAAGCGTGTGGGCGATGCCGGCTGTCCATGGGTCTTGGCGAGCATAGGCACATTCTTCCAGTCGTCGGCATACTGCTGCAGTTGAGCGATAAGCTCTTCTACGAGGGGGTAGTAGGCCTCGACAAGTGCTTCTTTGATAGAAAGTGGCACACTAGTGTTGTTGATGTCCTGCGAGGTGAGTCCGAAGTGGATGAACTCTTTAAACTGTTCGAGTCCTCCGATTTTGTCGAATTCCTCCTTGATGAAATATTCCACCGCCTTCACATCGTGGTTGGTAATCTTCTCGATGTCCTTCACACGTTGTGCGCATTCCTCATCGAAATTTTGGTAGATGCCGCGGAGTGTTTCGAACAATGAATGGTCGAAACTCTTGAGCTGCGGCAATGGCAACTCGCAAAGGGTGATGAAATACTCTATCTCCACACGCACTCTGTATCTGATGAGTGCATACTCCGAAAAATAGTCGGCAAGCTTTTCTGTCTTGCCTCTGTAACGACCGTCAATGGGCGAGATGGCTGTCAGCAAATCAAGTTTCATATACGTAATAGTATTTATATATAATGTGTTTTTATATATTATGCTGCAAAATTACTAATTTTAGACGGAAAGACAAAGGCTTTTGCACATGAGCTGACGATTTTTTATACGAGAACCTCATTTTTTTGCTATCTTATCCATACAATAACTGTAAAATACAAAAAAACCGAAAAGAAATAAATCTTTTCGGTTTCTTGTAGCGGGACCCAGGATTGAACTGGGGACCTCATGATTATGAATCATGCGCTCTA
>DAVZIG010000014.1:22359-35621 GCA_052273435.1 Prevotella sp. | reverse complement strand
CGCGCGTAGGAATACCACACTCAAAAGGCTGACCCTTAACCGGGTTGTACGAACGGGGACCTACGAGTTTTGCAACAACGTATGCTCCTACCACCAATACAACAGCCGTCAAGATGACTGTGATTAATAAGATAAAATCCATAAAATTTATTAAAACAATTTGTTTCTTTCTACGTAGAATACTTTCTTAAGTATCCGAATTGCAATTTTCAGTTTGCAAAGTTAGCAATAAATATTGGAATGTTGGGAAATTTTAAGGATTTTATTTGTGCAAAGATACTCACATAAGTGAAAATAAATATTTTTTTACAAATCTATTCCTACAGATAAGTCAACTCGCCACAAATACCAATTGAAATGCCACACATCAAACAAATGCCACACATCAAACAAATGCGCACTTACCAACTCCTTTATACATTA
Source organism: Prevotella sp. (assembly GCA_052273435.1). Lineage (GTDB taxonomy): Bacteria > Bacteroidota > Bacteroidia > Bacteroidales > Bacteroidaceae > Prevotella. Next base: position 35,198 of record DAVZIG010000014.1, on the reverse strand, counting down.
TATATATGTATATATGCCATTTGAACTGCCAGTTTATCGCCACAAATAAAAATAAATTCATATTATAATCATTTTTTGATTATATTACTTGGTTGTTAGAATATAATTTCATATATTTGCAAAGTGTTGCAAAAACACAAATTATGTAAAACATTAATACCTTTTGCTTATGAAAAAATTTACACTTACCGCATTTGCGCTTGCGTGTGCTTTACAATCAGTTAACGCACAGTCAGTACTTCCTCAGCTCAAGAACTCTCATCCGTCATTTGAGCGTATTGAAGCCCTGAAAGCAAAGACTCCACAGCAGGCTTTGGCTCCTGAAAGCCAGACAGCTGACATCTGGCGTCCTGCTACTGAGGAGATTTTCTATCGCAATGAAGACGACACAGATTGGAGCGACAAGGTTGCAAACTCTTACACCTACACCTACAATGAGCAGGGACTTGTAGCCAGCAAAGTGCATAAGAATGAGCAGGCAGAGGACAAGAAACAGACCTACGAGGGATATTTCTACACCTATGACAATGAGGGCAGATTGATAGAGGCTCTCTTAATGTACAGTGCCGACGGCGAGAAATGGAAGAAGAACACACGCTACAAGTATGCTTGGGACGATGTGGTGAAGAACTTCCAAATAAGTGGCGAGCAGGCTACATACGACAAGCTGACAAGCGACTATACAGACAAGGTTGTCGACAACTGCTTCCGCCGCGACATTCAGCGCGACGAAAAGGGACGTGTATTGCTGATGACTGAATACCGCTACAAGAAGAACGGCAAGAAGCTTGACGAGTATGTTTACCAGCGCATCACTCCTACATACGACGAGAAGACCGGCCACGCTTCTTCTATCAAGAAGGAAGACCAGAAATACAACTCTGCCACCGATTCATACGTATTGGGCGAGACATACCGTTTCGACAATCTTGAGTGGCAGGACTGCGACGACCAGTATATCTACATGGGCGATGGTTACCGCATGGGCACACGCCGAGCAACCAAGTTCGATTTCAACTACTACGGTGTGCTCTACGGATACTATAAAGTAAATTATGGCGAAAAGGCCCCTGAGTATACATGTCGCTACGACTATGTCGGAACAAATGGCTACGATGACTATACTTGCAAGATTCTTGACGACAACAACAGCTATGAGGTGTTCGACCACAGTTGGTATGACCTGAACAACGATGGCATTGAGACTGCGGACGAGCTTTCTGATTCCAACAACCGCTACTGGTTTAACGAGCGTGGCGTTCAGGTAGGTGAAGAGCAGTGGGGAAGTGGCTATGGTCAGCCTATTGAACTCTACTATGCCCACAAGCAGGACATCATCTACGACGAGGCATACGACTACAAGAAGGAGATTATCGACTACGCATTCGACTTCTTCAACAAGGTTGATGAGAATGGCAACGTGAACTACAAGCCGAGCCAGCGCACTGTTTACTCTGACTTCAACAAGGTTGTTGCCACTGGTATCAACAGCGTAAGCAACGGCAAGGTAGACTATAAGTTCGACGGCAACCAGCTCACAATCTCTGGCAAGGGCAAGAAGAGCTTCGCTGTTTACGACCTTCAGGGACGTCTGGTAATGAACGGCAGAGCAAATGGCGATGCTAATGTCAACCTCAGCAGCCTCCACGGAACATACGTTCTGCAGATGACTACAGAGACTGGCAAGAAGAGCATCCAGTTCGTAAGATAAAAAAATACTATAGCTTCAAATAATTGAGAAAGCAATAGATTTTATTGATTGACAAAAAGAATTAAAGCCATTACATTTGTTGCAGATATTCAAGCAACAAAAGTAATGGCTTTTATTTTATTGTCTTTTTATTTCTTCAGCATCTTTCTTACATAAGTATCACCCGCATCAGTCGCACTGACGATATAGAGGCCTGGAGTGAGGCCGTGGTTAGGCACTTCCATGCCATTTGCATTGAAGATGCGCACCTGCCCCTTGAATCCATTCAGATTGATTCTGTCGCCATCAAAGCTGAACTCGGGCGCAAGAGTCTTCTGCAAGTCAACAACAGAAGTAGGCTGACTACCCACCTTCACCTCAGCAGCATTGGCGATAAGTCCGGTGCTGCCATCAATCACCAATGCAATGAGCTGCAGTTTGTCGGCAGTCTGCACGCTGTTAGGCACATCAAGCACAGCGTCGTAGGTTGTAGTCTCACCTTCCTCCACAGACGCTGGAATACTGCCCTTCACGCCATCATATTCGTAATTCATACGTGCCACATGATCCATATCGATACTGACATAGCCGCCCATGTTTTCAAAACCGCCCATTGGAGTTGACGAGCCAGAGTAGTTGTTGGCCTGAGTATATCCCGTGACACCATTCTCTGTAAGCACAAACGACACACGGTAGTCCATACCATTGCGAGCATCAAGGAAAGTGGTGAGAGCCTTGGCACTGATTTGCTTCTTGCTGTCGTCCACAAAATTGGCTTCCACATTCACAGCCACATCTGGAGTATCGTCCTTGACAGCATTAAGTGCTGCTTCCAAAGCCTCGAATGATGGCTGCATAGGATATTTCAAGTCGCGGTTGACATAACACTTAGGATAGCCACTGAACGTAAGCCCATCGTATGAAGTGGTAGAGAGTTTGTCGCTCTTGTGTACAGCAATGCCAATAAATTGCTCGGGATATTTCTCGTACATATTCTCAAGTCCCACAATTCCCATAGGACAATATCCGCACCATGTGCCAGTGCCTTCCTCAACTACAATGCGCTGAAGTGGCACTTCGTCAACAACCTTAAGGCTAACCACAGCCTCATCGTTGCCTTGGTAAGCATCCTTCTCACCATCAACCTCAATAAGGCGGTATTTAAGGGTATGGGTGCCTACTTTGTCGAATCCGGCATAGGTGAACGAGAAATCCTTCTCTACGTTGGCGCCCATAGTGGTAGAAAAATCTTCCACTGTCTCCTCGCCACCGTCAATAGAATAGCCAACCTTGAAATTGCGGCCAACATACGGACCCATATTCTTTATGCCAAAGTTGAATTGGCATTCCTTACCCTTCTGTAGGGTGACGTTGTTGTTGCCATAAATCCAGAAGTCCTTCGGCAAGTCATCGCCCGTAATCTTTGCCAGCAAGGCGATAGCGGGAGCATGATAGAAACCTTCGGTCGCATAGTTTTTCCAACCATCACCCAAATCGGCCCAACAGCCGTTCTCTGAATACATTGAAGAAACTCCAAGCGAATTGTTCTCACCTTCATAGCTATATGCAATATAGAACGGCTCACCGTCGATGACATAGGCACTGCTGAGTTTCACCTCATTCCATCCCTTATAGATTTCGCCAGCCGTCTTCTTAGTTGCCGGCTCACCGTTGAGATCTTTGGTTATGAACACTGTGACACTTGACTTTGCTGCCAATCCCACCTTCACGCTACTGATGCTGCAGCCCTTGTAAAGCTGAGCCACATCAGCAGGAATATAGATAGCCGCCTTGCCAGATGTTTGTGAGCCAAACTCGCCAGCCACCTTACTGTTGCAATAACCCCAGAAACAGTTCTTTGCTGCCAAAACCGGCTGGCTACACAACAATGTAGCCAGTGCTATTGCGGATATAATATATCTTCTTCTCATAGATAATAATCAAATAAAATTATCGTTTAACACATATTTTTTGAGTATATACCTGTTTACCGTCGGTAGTGCGAACGATATACAGACCATTGCTGAGATTGTCAGCCGACACCTTGCGTCCGGTAATGTCGCTAACATCGAGCAGAGAAAATCCCTTGTTAACAAACACCTTGCCACCGCTCACAGCGAAAGGCTGACCTCCACCTACTCCTACAGAGCTGATGCCAGTAGAAAGATTGCATTTTGCCTGCGCTGAGTTGTAGACCTGACGTTTGAAAGCACTACTGTCGTAATTGTTCACAAACGACACTACACGCATATTCTCGGCTTTCCATTCCGAATCGAGAGCCACAGAGAAACTCTTATTGAAATCATAGTTTGAAATGTCGAGCTTGTCTCCCCAGGCATTGTCCGAAAGCACCTTGCGTAACACTCCATTCTGCACATAGTTTGTGGCACCCTTTTGTGTTTTGCTTACGATGTAGTCCTCTACAAGCCAAGTGGTAAGGCGCAGGTCGGTCTGCAATGGCATTTCGTTTGTGCCTGCATGTCCAGCAACTTCCACATTGAGAGTCTTGCCGTCTTCACTTACTGTAGGATTCACGTCAAGAGTGACGAATGATGGTTGCTCCTTAGCAATCTCAAAGAATGTAGCCAACTGTCCCTCGTAAGGAATATAGTAGGCAGGACCTGAGTCTTCCATATTCGAAACAATGAGTCTATCCAAGCATGAGGCAGGAACAAACGGGCGCGATGTGCCGTACAGTTCGCTGTAGTCATCATCCTCAGGAATAACAAACTTATCGCTAATCTTTTGGAAGTTGCGGTGGTGTTTCACCCAAACCACATAATCCAAGTCATTGTCGTCAATCACTTTATTATGCATCTCGTCGGCAGCAGGACTATCCTCAGAACCTTCAGCCGTAAACTCCTCAAAGAGCACATTGCGGCTTACCGGCTTTGTGCCTTCCTTGATAGAGAATCCAGCACGGTCGGCATCATTGTCAGCAGGATAAGGATCCGACTCGCCATTCACCTTATTAATAGAGAATGTGGTGGTGAAGTTTCCTTCAACAGGAATCGAGACATTGCTGAACAAGAGTTTTGTCGGTTCGTTATTCGGGATATTCAGATTGTCGTAGGAGAAATCTGCGGTCTGTTGGTTAGAAGCAGTCTTTGACAATGTGGAAAGAGAAATTGATGTAATAGGTTTGCTTCCATTATTCTGAACATAGGCATAAAATTCCTTAGGTGTATTCTGTGTAACATAGTCGCTGCCATCAACGGGGTCGACACGTATGAGCGTAATGTCGTTTTCGGGAATATTATCGCCCGAAACCACCGCACGTATACACAGGTTGTGGTCGATGCCTGAGATATTGTTGAACCACTGCTCGTCGATACCATACCAGTTTTTGCCTTTCAGTCCATAAGAACTGTTGTCGAAGAGCAGGCAGTCGTAGTCCTCATCCTCACCAATAAGAATCTGGTAGCCCACATATAGGTTCATACCCTTCTTTATGGTTACAGGCTTACGCAGATTAACCTTATTCCACCCTTCCTTATGCTCCTTGGTTGTGCTGGTCGTGAGCAAGGTGTTTTTTATGTCCTTAATATCTGTACACACAAATACCGAGGCAGACTTTCCACGCAGGGGTTTAATGGCAAATTCAATTGCCTCAATCTTGTCGCCCTCATACTTGTCCAGCAGGTCAGGCGTAAGATATATGGCTGCCTGATAAATATGCGAGCCTGTCTGTCCCTGGGCTACAAGACCACGACTGTAATCGGTAGTACAGTATCCCAAACGCACGTTATCGCTTTGAGCAAACAAGTCTCCCCCCATAAGGGAGAGACTTGCAAGTGATAACAGAAATGCTGTATTTCTGAAATTTTTCATATTCTAATAATGTATGAATTTATACAATCGCTGCCAATTACTTAGCAACACTAAGCTTCACGTTCGACAACTTGCCATCGGCAGTCTGCACGCGCACTACATAGATGCCATTGCTTAGGTTGAGCTTCTGAGCCTTGCCTGCAACATTCTTGACGAGCTTGCCGTCGAGAGTGTAGACAGCCGCACTCTTCACGCCATCAGCGAATGAGATAACACCACTGTTGCTATCGTAGTTGAATCCGCCACCAAGAGTCTTGGTAGAGTTGATGCCTGTAGCCGACTGCATAGCGAGATACAATATCGGAGCTGAAGAATAGTTGTTGCCCATTCCCTCCTCAAACGGATAGTCCTCGCCAAACACGAGTGAGCGATATTCATTTGAGCTCCAGTTGTTTCCAAACACATGGAACAGAGCACAGAACCAGAGGCTGCTCTCAACAGCACCCTCACGGTCGATAACTACAGCAAGGTTCTTAGAGCTATCATACTTGAACGGAGTGTCAAGATCGAATGCAAGCAAGTTGCCCTGACCCGGCTCAAGATACATTGTGCCGTCGTAAACGAGAGTGAGCTGATCGGGATCAATAGCATCCTCAACACCATTGTTGAAGTTCTTCTGATCGGTGTAGCCCATGTAAATCTTGACGTTGCTTTCGTCTGTACGGTCGGTCAAGTTGCTGTTGCTGTCGTACATGTAGCCAATACGAGTAATCATATCACCATTGTTACCCTTGATTTCTGAAGGATAGTAGATAGCCTCTGTATGGTCGTATGTAGAAGAGTAAGCAACAGGTCCGTGAGTATCAGTGCCCTCGTCCTTGCCGCTTGTAGCTACGTTGCTCCATGCGGTAGAACCCTCAGGCATCACATTGAGAGTAATCTCAGGTGTTACGTTGTTGCTCGGATCCTCATCACCTTCAAGAACAACCTCAGCATAGAAGTTGTACTTACCATCATTAACTGGAGTGAACTTAGCAGTAACGTCGGCATATTCGCCAGCCTTGATTGCAGGAACGTCAGTTGTCTCGCCTACAAGAGTCTTCTCTTCTCCGTCAACACAGTAAATCTTGATAGAGTACTTGTTTTGGTCGTTATAGCCCATGTTGCGCACCTTTACAGTACACTTGTTCTCCTGGCCTGCTACAGCCTCAATAATATTGCCCATTGTGAAGGCCTTGAGGTCGTTTGGAGCAACATAGTCGATGGTCAAACCATAGAACTTAAATGCATTGTAGCCAGAGCTAGAAGATACGGTCAGGCCATAGTAGTAGGTTCCGTCCTCAGGAGCGGTGAACATATCCTCATATACGTTTGTTGTAAATGAAGGATACTCTAAATCTTCCTCTTCGCGGATAACTGTAGCATCTGAAAGGTCTTCGCTGTTCTTGCCCATTGTCAACTTCAAGTTGAACGGAGCCTCATAGTTGTTGTAGAACTTGCTGACAACACGATAGCTCTTTCCTGCCTGAAGCTTGAGAGGAGGCGACACAATAGTTGACTTGTCATTAGATGAGCCTGAAGGATAGCCAACCAAGCACTTATAATCATCGTCGCATCCTTCCCATCCACCATAATAGAAGCTGTATGTATTGTCAAAGAAGTTCAGACTCCAACGCGAAGCATCATCATTGTTATTGAACTTCAGTTCGATAGGAGTAGTCAATGCCGAGCCTGCCATCACACCGTCAGTAGTATAGACAGCACCCTCGCCAGCTTTGTTCTTGCTCTGAATGAGATAGTAGTACTTCTGCTGCTCGCCAAGTGTGTTATCCACATATTCTGTGCCTGTAATGTCATTAGCCACAACTACGCTGTCAGGCATACGTGTGAGCTTGTAAGTAATTTCATCCGGGTTGATATAACCATTGTTAACACCCTTTTCAGGCTTTTCCCAAGTGATCTTTATGCCCTCGCCCTTCTTTTCAAGTGAAGCATAAGGCACAGCTCCAGGCACGTCAACACCCATATAGCAACGGATACTGTCGGGCACGCCTATCTCACCGGATACACGCGAAGGAACTACATAATAGGTATTGATGCCTTCGAGTGGCTTCTCGTCGACATACTGCATAGCCTCACCCATCTTGCCGTCAGCCGGCACAGTAGCTATGAGGTCGGCATTCTCTGCTGAGAGAAGCTCGCTTGTAGGTGTAAGGTCGGTAGTTGCCACACCTGCCTTCTTGCGGTAGATTCTAACTTCCTTAAGAGCATCGAGTTCTGCGCCACCCCATGTCTTGGTTGGGTTAACCCACTTCAAGGTATCAGCCATAGTGCCATTCACATCTGCAGATGCGTCAATGTTTGCCACGCGGGCAGCAGCACCACGGTTGTCGGCTGCAAGATAAGGAATATAGAAACCTGTGAACCAGTTGCCAGGATAGTAGCCATTGCACCAAGTGTACTGGGCTGTCTCAGGATTGATAGTATAGAGCGATGTGGCACCCCACTGTGTGGCTGGCATCCAATAGAGAGTATTGGTAGCATTGTCTACACCAAGAGCACCAAACTGAGCCAGAACCATAGTACCGCCCCACTCATCGGTAAGTTCCTTCGCACTTACCTCGTTGAAGTCCTTGTCGAGTTTCACAAGCTCTGTACCCTCGTTAGTATTACCGTCTTTTCCTGCCTTAGGACGTGTAGCATACATGTTGCCATCATAGTCGAAGCAGAATTCATAGAAAATACAATCGAAATCAGTTACAAGATCCCATGTACCTTTTTCTCTGTCTACTGCATAAAGTTTTGAGTAGCCATAGCTTCCGTCATCAGCCCAACCGTAACCCAAAGCATAAAGAGTATTGGTGTTTCGGTCGTAAGCCATATCGTAGAGTGCTGTGCGGAAATCTCCGTAAACACCATCGCCATACCAAGAATCCTGTTCTGCTTTACTAAATGTACGCACAACAGTGGTATCGCCAGTCTGCATGTCTACCTTTGCTAAGAAACGGCCCTGGTTGCTATAAGTGAACGAATAGCCAAAGATAGCATAGTAGTCCTTGCCATCATAAGCACCCATAATCATACCGAAGTTCTGTTCATACTCCTCCTTCTCATTCAAAATATAATGTTTCAGACGAGTAAACTTGTTGTTTTCCTTGCTATTAAACTTGATGAACGAACGCTTTTTGCTTTCATCCATACGCTCACCTGCATAAACAACAATACCTTTAGACTTGTCATCGATAGCCGAAGGCACCTTCAGCTGATTCTGACCAAGTGCAAACTGAGGCATTGCAGCCTGCTTGCCCCATGCTTTGGGGAACTGATTTACTTGTGCTTGCATCGGCAGCGATGTGAGTCCTGCCAACACGAGACCTAACAGGTAATTTTGCTTCATAAATATAGGTTTTAATAAGTTAACGTGTGTAACTTCATGTTTCGTTTGCAAATTTATAAAAAAAATAGACAAATGCAATTATTTTTAGCTTTTAATTTCATTTTTTTTTGCAAATCACATTACAACTTACGAATTGGCATGCGCACACAGCACCAAAAACACATATATTATATACAATCATCCAGTCGCTCACTATGAGCGTGACGTTATGTTTGTCAAGAACACTTAGTGCCTGATTGCCATCATCAACCATATATAACAATATATCCTAATAAAGGTATCCTTAAGAAGAAAACTACGATTGGGTGAATGAAAAGACAACTTGAAACAACCGTATCATGGCTTGAAACGACCGTATCATGGCTTGAAACAATCATTTCATGCCATGATACGAACTTTTTTTACTTAATCTTCACTTCATAAGGAAAAAATCCTTACCTGTAGCAGCAGGGTCGGTATTAAAGGCTGGATTCATTACTTGTTAGGAATAATCTCAAACACCTCTACCGAGCCTTCGAGTTCAGCCTTAACAGCCTTCTTCTCTACATTCACGCTCATGAGCGAGTTGTCGACTGGTGTCGAAGAGATGAGCTTACCCTTCTTGTTGTACTGGTTGAACACTACGTTGCCCTTAGCCATTGCCTTGTCGGTGAGCAAAGTGTAGCTTACTGTACCTTGCTCGATGCCGAATGCGAGTTTGCCTACATTATTGAACGATGTGCAAGGATTCTCGTCGAATGCAGGCATTGCTGCATTCACGTCAGCAGCCTCAACCTTGAATGGCAGACTCTCAGGAGTTGTTGGGTTGACGATGAACTCACGCACAGCACACCAACTCTTCTTCTCGCTCTGCAACTTGCGCATGCGCACATAGCGTGCCTCTACAGGCTCTCCCTTCCAATTGATTTCATAGGTCTTAGGCAATTCGCCTGTAAGAGCCTTCCAAGTCTTGCCATCGGCAGAAGCTTCGAGAATAGTGTTGTCGAAGTAGTCTACATCATCTACAGAGTTGCGTCCCTGAATGATGCGCACCTCTCTCACCTGGCGCACAGCACCAAGGTCAAGACCAATCCAATCGCCAGTGTTCTGGCTGTTGCCTGAATGATAGAATGTCTTTATGTCACCATCAAGCATCAGCTTGCTCTGTGTTGTGCGCAATGTTGCGTATGTGCCAACAGCATTGTAGAAGGCAGGAGTCTTACCAGCAATCTTATGGAAGAACTCTACAGCCATGTCGTCCATACCATTCTCATAGAACGGCTGCAACTTCATAGTGCCCGACTTGTGTGCCTGATAGGCTGTGAGGTCGGCATTGGTCATGCGGTTGCGCAGGTAGTTGCTCCAGAACGAGGCATAGTTGCCGCTGCGGAACTCCTTCATGAGGTCGAGAGTTGTGTTGCATCGCTTGCCCAGCTTCTTAAACTCAACGAGCCACGGGCGAAGCTCCTTCATGAGCAATGGGTTCTTGCAGTCGCGCTCCATTGTGTCGGGAGCCTTCTCCACTTTGTCAAACTCGTTCTTCAGAGCCGAAGCCTTGGCGTCGGTGTAGTCGGCAAGGCGGAATGTGCGTGTCTCCCACGACTCAGCACGGCGGTAGCCAGTCTCTGTGTCGCATGAATGTATTGCGAATGTGCGGTAAGCGTCGTGAGCCTCTGGTGTGAGGTCGACGAGTCCGCGCTCCCAGTTGTCTATTGGGTTATAGTCCTTCACGTTCCAGTTGTAGTCTGCCACGCCATAGAGAGCGAGCTTCGAAGCCTCGCCATGCTCCATCGGGTTTGACAGTACGCCACATGTCATCTGGTCGGTAATGTCGTTCTCAAGTCCATAGGCAGGACCCTGCATGATGATATGGCGGGCATAGTCGGTCACGGGGAAGTTCCACCAATAGTAGGCAGGACGCTTGATGCGCGAGTCTACGAAGTCGAGGGTTGCCTTGTCGAGGTCAGAGCATACCACAGCACCTGTCCAGAACACATTGATTGACGGATCAAGACGCTTGCCGTAGATAGCGAGCTGACCATTCTCCTTGGGGCTTGCCCACAGCTGAGAGTAGTCGGTAGGACAAACCACAAGCGGAGCCACGCCACTCTTGGTCTTCACAAACTCCTTAGTAAGGCGGTTGAGCAAGTCTACCTGCTTGTTTGAGTCGGTTCCCTCACCCTCGATGTCGTCGAAATGGATTGCGAAAGAGCGCACGCCGAGGTCGTACATGTGGTTGAACTTGTTCACGAGGTTCTGATAGTCCTCCTCGTTCCACTTGATGTCCTTGCCAGGATGGATGGCCCACACGAAGTCTACACGGTTGCGGTTGCAAGCCTCTACGAGTTCGTGGATGTTGCGAGCCTGGTCTTCTGGATAAGGCTTGCGCCAGTTGGGCGAGCTGTGGTATGGGTCGTCCTTAGGACCATACACATACTCGTTGAGTTTGTTGCGTCCATAATATTCGATGAGCGATAGGCGCACCTGATGCGACCATGGCTCACCATAGAATCCCTCTACCACACCACGCAATGGCAGGTCGGGATAGTCGTTGCATTGTGTGTAAGGCATCTTGCCGCCAGTGGCGGGAGAGTCGAGCAACTGTCTCATTGTCTGCAAAGCGTAGAAAGCTCCGCGCTCGTCGTAGCCAACGATGTTTATTCCGTTGTTGTCGGCTGTGAGCAAGTAGGCTCCCGACACCATCTTCTTGAGTCCTGCTTTCTGTGCGGCCTTCTCGCCGAAGTCGATAGTGAGCTTCACGCCCTTCTTGTCCTGCTTGACGAAGCCAAGGTCGTTGGCAAACTTCTTCTGCTTGTCGATGATGTTCACGCCCTGCGATAGGTCGATGAGCTTCTGAGCATCAACACTAAAGTTGTGGGGTGTAGGGTTAACGATAATGCCATGATGATTGATTTTCTTTCCAGGCACCATATTTACGTCCTGTTTTTCGCCACGCTGTGAGCTGAGGTCGAAGCTGTCGTCCTGAGCAAAGACTGTGGCACTACAAGCCATGGCGAACATGGCCGAGAGTAAAAACTTGCTGTTAATCATATTATAGTTGGGTTTGTTTTGGTAATTAGTTACGCAAAGATAACCATTTTTTATTGAGTAACTGACATATATAAAAAAATTTTTATGCCAAGAGTATTTTTTTCCTGCCGAGAGAGTTTTTTTTTCTCTGCCGAGAGAAATAATTTTACTTGCCGAGAGGGTTATCAAGCTCCAACAACATTTGTAGAAAAACACTTGATGTTGTCAAATTGTCATTGTCATTTTGTCAAATTAAAAAACATACTAACAACTCCTCCCTATACCACGCTCTTTGAACATTCCGATTTGAAAATGACCAAATGACAAACGACAAATGACAATATAAGCATTTTTCTCAGTTATAAAGACCATGAAATAGACGCTTGCGTTTCATTTATCCAAAAATTAGATGTAATTTTGCAGTCGAATATACTACAACAAAACAAAAAACTTTGAATTATGAAACTTGACGTATTAAAATACCTCGGATTAGCTATTTGCCTGACTGCATCAGGCTCTATTTACGCCCAATCGCCAACTTCAGACGACCAAGAAAAGGGTGAACCTCTGCTCAAAGACGTTGCCGACGGCAAGCTTACCGACCAGAACTATGCCCACATGGAGCTGCAATTCAACACTTCGGGGCACGCAATCTTCGAAAATGGAGAATATTCCAGCGGCAATTTCTCAATAAATGGAGTGAGAATGCAAATTAGCGGACAGCTTACCGACGGTCTGGGATATATGTTCCGACAGTCGTTCACCAAACGCTACGACGTAAACTCTACCGACAACGTGGCTATGGCTCTTGAAAAGGCTTACGTAACATGGAATGTCAACGACTATCTGCAACTCGCCATTGGCAAGCAGTATATGGAAATCGGCGGCTATGAATATTGGCAAACGGCCAATAGAATAAGGTATTACTCTGATTTCAACTCTACCGTGCGCTGCGCCCAAACAGGTGTTGGT
>DAVZIG010000014.1:0-22349 GCA_052273435.1 Prevotella sp. | reverse complement strand
AAAATGGCTCCCGACCAGACTTTGGCCGTGCAATTGCTCAACAACAGTTGCGCATCGGAGACGGAGGATATCTACACTTACGGTTTCCCCGACATGTTGCAGAAGACGAAGACTCCTGTAATGGCTCTGCTTGGCTACCGCGGTTTCTTCAACGACAAGACATTTGCCCTGCACTACGGCATGGCTTACGGGCAACTTGCCAGCAACCGCCAGCAACTCTATCTCACAGCCGGACACGTCTACAAGCGCGGTCCGGTGCTTGCCTATCTCGACTTGATGTACGCCCGCGAGGGTATCGACACCAAAAGCATTATAAGCGGATACTCGCAGAACTATGTTTCTGATGAGCCTGACTTCGACTTCACCACCTCGATGCGCACAGCCCAGCACGTGGAATATCTCTCGACAATAGCCAACTTCGACTATCGACTCACACCACACTTCAACACATATATTAAAGGCATATATGAGATTGGACGCGTCTACCGCGACAACGGTATCTACAACCGTGGACGCTACAACAACACATGGAGCATGCAGGCTTGCGTGGAATACTTTCCTATAAAAGACCGCGACCTGCGTTTCTTCCTCCATGGTGTATATAAAAAGATAGACCTTACTGATTTAGGAAAGAAAGTAGGCGGCAAGTCTTCCGACATCATGCGAGTAAGCGTAGGACTGGAGTATATCTTGCCGGTGTTCTAACTTCACTCCAACTCAAAGGTTGTCATAAGCCGCACCTTATTGCCATCTATGTTGTCTTCGTAGAAGAAGCGATAGACGCCAGGCTTGTTTGGCAGAATATCGGGAAAAAGATGGGCAGTAATGGTGCCGCTTTGACCATCGCTTAATATATGCCCAACATCCTTGAATATGCAGTCAGTTGGTAAAAGGAACCAGTTAGGTCGGCTTTGGGATCAAGATATCTCATAGTGGAAATGTATTTATGGGTTGGCTACTGTATATATATAATAATGTGGCAAATATACAAATAATTATCGAGACAGCTTGCGACTTCAGATAAAAACTAATAACTTTACGCCGTGGAAATACTAATGAAAACGACTTTGAACGATTTCAAATAATATTAATCAAAAAAATTCTTACGATATGAATGCAGTAGAAATATTCATAGTTTGCTTGGCTATAGTCTTCTTTATCATCGGTATAGTGATATTTATTGGCAAAGGCGACTGGCTTATTGCTGGCTACAACACAGCAAGCGAAGAGGAGCGAAAGAAGGTAAACATTGTACGTTTACGTATTGTCATGGCAATAATTTGTTGGCTGTCAGCAGGGTTTGTTCTGCTGATTTCATATTTAACGTGAGTTCGACGAAAAAACTTTGCAGAAAAGCATTCGTAATATAGAAAGTTTCAGTATTTTTGTCTGAAAGAACAATTTTAAAAAACAATCAACTATGAAACGCTACTTTACATTTGCGCTTGCCTTATGCTTCTGCATGGCGCTTGGCGCACAAAACTTATTCGTAGGATCTTACAACATCCGCTACCACAACACGTCTGATGATAGCAAAGGAAATGTGTGGAACAAGCGCTGTCAGGTTATCTGTGACCAAATAAACTTTGAAGACCCCGATATCTTCGGTGCGCAGGAGGTGCTTGTTGGTCAGCTTCACGACCTAATCAAGGGCTTGGACGGTTACGACTATGTGGGCGTAGGACGCGACGACGGTAAGGAGGACGGCGAATATGCTGCCATCTTCTATAAGAAGGACCGACTGAAGCTGCTTAACAAGGGTAATTTCTGGCTTAATGAGACTCCCGACAAGCCGGTATTGGGTTGGGATGCAGCCTGTGTGCGCATCTGCTCATGGGGCGAGTTCCGCCAAAAGGAGACGGGATTCCGCTTCTATTACTTCAATCTACACATGGACCACGTCGGCATAGTGGCTCGCCGAGAGGCTGCCAAGCTTGTGGTGAAGAAGATTAAGGAGATAGCCAAGGGGGCGCCTTCGGTGCTGACGGGCGACTTTAATGTGGACCAGACAAACGAGATATACGGCATATTCACGTCGTCAGGCATACTTGAGGATTCATACATTAAGGCTCGCCACCGCTTCTGCGAGAACGGCTCGTTCAACGATTTCCATCCTGAATACACCACTACTTCACGCATCGACCACGTATTCCTATCGCCCAAATTCGAGGTTGACCGCTATGGCCTACTCACCAACATGTATTGGACAGAAACAGCTGCCGAGCAACCTGAACTGAAGAGTACGCAAGCTCCCGGAGAAACTTCGTTTAGACAGAGCACGCTACGCACCCCAAGCGACCACTATCCGGTGCTGGTGAAGATAAAATATAAGAAGTAAGGAAGAATAATCCTGCAACAGTTTCACCCGTGGGACTATAAATAAGCAAACTGCATAAACACAAGAAGAGAGTGTGTCGATAATGAATTCAGACACACTCTCTTCTTTTATAATTTCTATCTATTCACAATGTGTTACACTCTGCTCACGTTGTTCAGCTTCTTGATGATAGAGAAGATGAACAGGGCTGATACAAGGCAGATGCCGGCGAGTACACCCCAGATTGTTACGAGACTGAAGTTGGCACCCCACATGATGCCAGGAATCATAACCAACTGGTTGCCCAAGGCTGTTGCGCCAAACCAAAGACCCATCATCAAACCTGCGTACTTAGGAGGAGCTACCTTTGTAACGAATGAGATACCAATCGGAGAAAGCAACAACTCGGCGAAAGTGAGGATGAGGTAGGTAGAGATAAGGAGGTTTGCGCTTACACGTGTGCCCTCAGTGGCAGCGTCGCCCTGTGTCAAAGGAAGCTCAAGACCCATAGAGCCTACAGCCATCCAGATGAAGCCAAGAGCGGCAACAATCATGCCAAGACCAATCTTCTCGGGAGATGTAGGCTCCTTGCCCATCTTGTTGAGCCAAGAGAACAAAGCTACGCTCACCGGAGTCAAAGCCACAACATAGCATGGGTTGAACTGCTGGAAGATAGGAGCCTTAACGTCTACAGCGCCCTCAAGTGCATTGTACTTGTAGAACAGGAACGCAATGGCTGCCACGATGATGCCAAGCGAGATGCCCTTGCCCTTGCCTGTCTTGCTCTGTGCCAAGCCGAAGCTGCCGTAAACAACGAAGATACATGCAACAAGGTTGGTAACGTCGAATGCCATTGACTGAAGACCCTCAGATGTCTTCTGAGTATAGTCGCGTGCAAAGAGTGTAAGGGTATTGCCATTCTGATGGAAAGCCATCCAGAAGAAGATAACCACGGCGAACACAAGACACAGACAAACAATGCGCTCCTTTGTCTCTGCCTTTGACAGTTCCTGAACCTCAGCCTTGGCAGAGTCTGAAGATTTCTGCTGCGACTCGCCTGCAAGCACATGCTTGTAGGTAGAACTGAAGATATAGTAGATTGCAATACTGAAAATCAGCGAAACGCATGCTACGGCAAAGGCGAAATGATAAGAATCCTCAGGACTTACGCCGAGATTGGCCTGTGCCCAGTCCATAATCTTGATGGCTGCTGTAGGAGCAAACATAGCACCGATGTTGATAGCCATGTAGAAGAGTGAGAAACCAGAGTCGCGCTTGTCGGCAAACTGGGGAGCGTCGTACAGACGACCTACCATTACCTGCAGGTTACCCTTGAACAAGCCTGTGCCCAACGCGATAAGGATGAGCGACAATCCCATAGCGGCAATGGCCACTGTGTCCTTGCCGAGAGGAAGTGAGAGCACAAGATAACCTATGAACATGACGAAGATGCCAGTGGTTACCATACGTCCAAATCCAAACTTGTCGGCTGCGATGCCGCCAATGATTGGCAGGAAGTAGACCATCATGAGGAAGGTTGAATAAATCGTACTTGCCATACCTGTCTCAAAACCAAAGTTTGCCTGTAGGTAAAGCAAGAAAACCGCAAGCATGGTGTAATAACCAAAACGCTCGCCCGTGTTGGCCAATGCCAACGCCCATAGACCTTTAGGTTGATTTTCGAACATAAAAATTGTTTATTGATTATTGTTTGTTATTAAATAATGTGGCTTGTTTTAGGCTACAAAATTAAGAACAATTATCCAAATTACCAAACAAAATGTATCTTTTCGGTCTTATTGGCAATTGAAAATCATTTGCTGCGCACTATATCAAACAAATATGTCAGTTTTATCACGATGTTTGAATGGTTTGACTTTGCGAAATAGTCGCGCTTGCTGTCGCCGTAGATATTTCCCAAACCATAGTAGTAGCGTCCCTCGAGCAGGAAATGCCCCACCTTTGGCACGCTATATTCCACGCCAAGACCTGCCGCAATGCCATAGTCAAACTTGTTCTCCACAGCCATTGTGTCCTGTGCGCATGTCTGGTTGGAGCGGTCGGCGGTGTTGCGGTCGGCAAAGTTGAAGTTGGTCTTTGCAGACTCTCTGAGCATATAGCCAAACTGCGGACCTGCCTTGAAGAAGAACTGCATGCCCTTATTCTCCCTACCCCATGCAAGATGGGCAAAAACAGGCAGCTGTATATAGTCGATGTCGCGCTGGTAAGCCTCAGCAAGTCCGGTAGCGGCATTTATTACCGGCTGGTCGTTGGCTGTGAGTATGCTCTCCTTCCATCCTATGCGGGCATAGTTAAGCTCCGCAGAGATGGAACAAATAGTTTTGAAATACTTCTCGCATGTGTAGCGCATTGACAGTCCGAAGGTAATGCCTGGATGGCTACTCTGTGTCACCTTAGGAGTGAAGCCGACATTGCTCAGCACATATCCGCCGTTGAAGCCAATGGAAAGATCATTGCGATGGTCGCCGATTTGGGCGTGAAGCGTCGACGACGCCATCAGCAAGACAGCTAGCAGGGCAACGATTCTGATTCTTAATGTTGAAAACATATAATTCATTCTTCTTTTGATTTCTTTAAACACCACACATGCGAGAGTCAAGCTTTTTAAATTTAATACGATATCGACTCCAAAGTATGGTTGGTCTTGTAGTGTACAAGCATGAAAGCTCCGTTCTGCATGCCTCCACCCTTGACATTATAAAACTTCAGAGGTGTCTGCAACGGCACATAGGTGCTCTGCTGCTTGGTGCCTGTGAACTTGCTGCCATACTTATACATTCCACGGATGAAGAACTGTGCCTGGTCGTAGCCTGTAATGGCGAAGCGAGGCAAAGCCTGACGCATGTCCGACTTAAACCAGCGGCGGTATGAGTTCTCGAGGTTTGCCGTCTTTGGCTCAAGTGGGTTATAATAGAACGATGTGGGGATGTAGGTGTCATACACATGATAGTAGTCGAGGTAAACCTTGGTGTACATCAGCCACTCAGTATAGCCGAACATTGATATTTTCAACGTCGGACGGATCACCTTCATCCCATTCATCTTGGCAAGAGTGAGGTTCAGCTCCGGCGAACGGCTTGTGTTGAGCACCACAATATTCTGTTTTGTTGTGCTGAAAGCCTTGGCAAACATCTCCTCCGACGACTTCAGGTTGGTGATGTTGCAGCTGATGCCCACCGACTTCAGCTTCTGACGCAAGGCTGAGGTGAACATACCCTTGGTGCTTGTCACGTCGTTGCAGTCGATGATTACCACATGACCACCCTTGAATCTCTCAACAAAGGCATTCACAGCAGCATTGGTCTGCTGAAGCTGAGATTGGTAAACCTGGAAGATATGGTCGTTTGAAGCCACATCGTTGCCGCTTATCGAGAACGGGATGACAAGCTTGATATTGTTCTTGCGGCAGAAATCGGCCATAGGCTTTACCTGCTTGGTGTATAGCGGACCGAATATCAAGTCGCACTTTCTTGCATTATCATCGGCAAGAATTTTCTCAACATCAGCTTCGATATCCATATTCCAGGCATGCACATCAGTACTTATGCCATGAGCCTTCAAACTGTCGCACGCCATCAGCACACCACGGTAATATTCCGTCATACGCTGTCCGTCGCCATCCACATTGTGCAGCGGAAGCATAACTCCAATCCTCACCGTGCGTGCTTCCTCTGTGGTGGTCTTGGTTTGTGCGGCATTAGATGCTGCCACAGGAACAGCAGCCGTCTGAGCGGCCTTTTGCTCCACATGAACCGGTATTATTAGCTGGTCGTCCTTCTTCAGAGTATAGTCAGTCTTCTGCATATCGGGATTCGCCTGCATTAGCTCATCGATAGTAATGTTATATTTCTTTACTATACCGTATATGGTATCCTTTTTCTTTACTCTGTAGATATCCTGGTACTTTACAGTCTGACCAACAGTTACCGTGGCCATCATCGTGACACACAGACTAAGTATTAATTTACTGAAACTTTTCATCGTTTTTTTTTACTTTGTTAGTTTGTTAGTTTATGTTGTAAATTTTAAAACGCAAAATTACATAAAATAAATTGAACAGAGAAATCTTTGACTATAAATAAATCGTCCCATGAAATATTTGACTATAAATAAAGTTATTAAACACACATTGTGTTTTGTGGTATGGGATATATTATTTAACTTTGCACGTATGAATCACATCAGATTATTCTTACTTTTAATCATGGGTTTCGCCATACGCACCTACGCTGACGAAGTGCCCACCATCGACCCACAAGCCACCTTCATCACACCTGAAGGCGAGGAGGTAAGCACGAGCTATTCCGGCTCGGCTCCGCTCACCGTGCGATTTAATGCCAACGCTGCCAATGTAGGCATCTATACAGCCCACTATGAGTGGCGGTTCACCAAGGAGGGAGCGTCCACACCTTATCTTATACGCTACGACGAGGACACGGAATACACCTTCACCGAAGCCGGCACAAGCCTTGTTGTGCTATATGCCACATTCGTCAACGGCACCGACACCATTGCCTATACCGAGGACTATTGGGCAGAGGTGCAGCCTATCTCTGTGTCTATCTCCGAAAGCAGGCTTGAGTTTCCCAACGCTTTCTCGCCCAACGACGACGGCATCAACGACATCTACAAGGCCAAGAACGGATATCAGAGCATTGTGGAGTTTCATGCCTACATATTCAACAGATGGGGACAGAAACTTTACGAATGGGACGACCCTGCCGGAGGATGGGATGGCAAACACAATGGCAAGGACGTGAAACAGGGTGTATACTTTGTGCTTGTGAAAGCCAAAGGTGCCGACGGACGCAAATATACCATCCGAAAAGACGTCAACCTGTTGCGTGGATACACCGAGACATCGGGAAGCACAGGGGAATAAAATTGGCGAGGGCAAGTAATACAAACGACAAAACAAAGAATTCAATCCATTTCTTATTCTTATGAGCACAAATTCAGAAGAAGGCAAGATTAACGTATGGGGCGCACGCGTCCACAACCTTAAGAACATCGACGTGGAAATACCGCGCGGAACGCTTACCGTGATTACAGGACTTAGCGGCTCGGGCAAGTCGTCGCTTGCTTTCGACACTATATACGCCGAGGGACAACGCCGCTACATCGAGACTTTCTCTGCCTACGCACGCAACTTTCTTGGTGGCATGGAGCGACCCGACGTTGACAAGATTACTGGACTAAGCCCTGTGATATCCATTGAGCAGAAGACCACCAACAAGAACCCTCGCTCCACCGTGGGCACAACAACCGAGATTTACGACTATCTGCGCTTGCTATACGCACGCGCCGGAACTGCCTACAGCTACAACACGGGCGAACCTATGGTGAAATACACCGAGGAATGCATCATACAGATGATAAATTCCGACTATTCGGGCCGCCGCATATTCATACTCGCGCCTCTCGTAAGACAGCGCAAGGGACATTATCGCGAACTATTCGAGAGTCTGCGCCGCAAAGGCTACCTGTATGCTCGTGTTGACGGAGAGATTGTCGAGCTTAAGCCTGAAATGAAGGTCGACCGCTATAAGAACCATAATATTGAGGTGGTGGTAGACAAGATGCAGATGCGCAATGGTTTCGACGACCGGCTCCGCAAGACCATATCCACAGCCATGCACATGGGCGACGGCTTGGTGATGATTCTCGACAAGGACTCGGGCGAGGCTAAAAGCTTCTCCAAGCGACTCATGTGCCCTACTACCGGTATCAGCTATCGCGACCCTGCACCTAACATATTCTCGTTCAACTCGCCCGAAGGTGCCTGTCCACGATGCAAAGGCTTGGGATACGTCAACGAGATTGACCTGAAGAAGGTTATCCCCGACAATTCTCTGTCGATTCACGATGGGGCCATTGTGCCTTTAGGCAAATACAAGAACCAGATGATTTTCTGGCAGATTGCCGCCATACTCAAGAAGGAGGAATGCACGTTGAAGACTCCCGTGAAGGACATTCCCGAGGAGACTCTCAACGAGATTATGTATGGCTCGCTTGAGAAAATACGCATCGAGAAAGAACTGATACATACGTCGAGCGATCTTTTCTCCACGTTCGACGGAGTGATAAAATATCTGCGCACGGTTATCGAGAACGACGACTCCACAAGCGGACAGAAATGGGCCGACCAGTTTCTTGCCACATGCGAGTGTCCTGAATGCCACGGACTGCGTCTTTCGCGAGAATCACTCTCCTACCGCATCTGGGACAAGAACATATCCGAAGTGGCTTCAATGGATATCTCCCAATTGCGCAATTGGCTTGACGAGGCTGAGCAGCATCTCGACGAAAAGCAGCATGCCATAGCCACAGAGATATTAAAGGAGATACGCACTCGACTGAACTTCCTTCTTGATGTGGGCCTCGACTATCTGTCGCTCAACCGCCAGTCGGCCACTCTGTCTGGAGGCGAAAGCCAACGCATACGCCTTGCCACACAGATTGGATCGCAACTCGTGAATGTGCTCTATATCCTCGACGAGCCAAGCATCGGTCTGCACCAACGCGACAACGAGCGGCTCATACATTCGCTTAAAGAACTGCGCGACCTTGGCAATACCGTTGTTGTGGTTGAGCACGACAAAGACATGATGCTTGCTGCCGACTGGCTTGTGGACATCGGACCAAAGGCTGGTATGCATGGTGGGGAGGTTGTGTTCCAAGGCACTCCGCAGCAGATGCTGAAGGAGCACACCATAACATCCGACTATCTTAACGGTGTGCGAGAGATTGCCGTGCCCACGGAGCGACGCAAGGGCAACGGTCACTCGATAACTATCCATGGCGCACATGGCAACAATCTTAAGAATGTTGATGTGTCGTTCCCGCTTGGCGAACTAATCGTGGTTACTGGTGTGAGTGGTTCGGGCAAGTCTACACTCGTCAACGAGACTCTGCAGCCTATCCTCTCGCAGCATTTCTACCGCTCGCTCAAGAAGCCTATGCCCTATGACTCGGTGGAGGGATTGGAATATATAGATAAGGTGGTGAATGTCGACCAGTCACCGCTTGGACGCACGCCCCGCTCGAACCCTGCAACATATACTGGCGTGTTCTCTGACATACGCTCTCTCTTCGTGGCTTTGCCTGAGGCAAAGATACGTGGCTACAAGCCAGGACGTTTCTCGTTCAACGTGAAGGGTGGACGTTGCGAGACCTGCAAGGGCAATGGTTACAAGACTATTGAGATGAACTTCCTGCCCGATGTTATGGTGCCTTGCGAGGTATGCCATGGCAAACGCTACAACCGCGAGACTCTCGAAGTGCGCTATAAGGGCAAAAGTATTGCCGATGTGCTCGACATGACCATCAATCAGGCTGTTGAGTTCTTCGAGAATGTGCCAGCCATCCTGCAAAAGATTAAGACTATCCAGGACGTAGGCTTGGGGTATATAAGACTCGGACAACCATCTACCACGCTGTCAGGCGGCGAAAGCCAGCGTGTGAAGCTTGCTACCGAACTTAGCAAGCGCGACACGGGCAAGACTCTATACATCCTCGACGAGCCTACAACAGGACTTCACTTCGAGGATATCCGCATCCTCATGGATGTGCTACAGCAACTTGTCGACCGTGGCAACACGGTGATTATTATCGAGCACAACCTTGACGTAATAAAACTTGCCGACCATATCATCGATATTGGTCCGGAAGGTGGACGTGGAGGCGGACGCTTGCTAATAGCTGGAACACCAGAGGAAGTGGCGGAATCCAAGGATGGATATACTCCGAAATTCCTAAAAATGGAGTTGGAAGAAAGCAAAAATTAAAAAGAAGTTCTTCCCGAAGGGATCCCGAACGGATCCCGAAGGATGAACAAAAAATAATTAACGTCGATTCCGCGAGAATAAAACTAACGCCGATTACACGTATAATTGTCGTTAGCTTTAATTCTCGTGTAATCGACGTTATTTTTTATTTCCTTGTAATCAACGTTAATTTTTAAATTGACTGCAGGAACATTACTACAGCATCACGGTCGCTCTTGCTCAGATTATAGAACTTCAAAGCAGAATTGTAGGCATGTGAGTTCTTTGAGTAAGCGTGCCACATGATGGCCTCCACCTCATTGCGTGCGCGACAGTCGTGCAGACGTTCTGTACCCGAACCGTTGACACCGGCAAGTCCGCGACCCCACAATGGAGTTGTACGACACCATGAACCGTGAATGTCGTTGATCATATAGAGCTTGTGCTGCATCATATCCGAGTAAGGATAGATGGTCTGGTTGGCATAGCGTGGCAACTTCTTGTCGGCAATCATATTTGGAGTCCAGTAGTTGTCGGAGCCTGTCTTCCATGATGGGCGGTGGCAGCTTGCGCAACCTATCTCCATAAATACCTTCTTGCCCTGCTGAACGCGAGCGTCGTTGAGGTTACGTGCTCGTGGAATGGCCAAGCCACGATGCCATACCATGAAGTCGTAGAACTTGTCAGCCGACATTTCTGGCTTAAAGTTGTGCCACTCGTTGTCAAACTGGTTGGTACTTGGCTTAAGCAGATTCTCAACCTTTGTAGCTATCTCATCATCGCTGCTTGCCCAGAACGGCGATGTTGGGTCTTTCTTTATCTTCTCTATCACCTCCTTGTCGGCAGCCATTGCTGCAGCCCAAGCATCTGTTGTGTAAAGCTTCGGACGGTCGGGACGTGACACGTTGGTAATGTTCCAGATGGCATTGGCTCCAGGTCCGTCCTGAAGTGTGGCGCGTGTCAGGGCATAGGTGAAACGCTTTACCATCTTCTTGCCTTCCTCGCCATTGGCATACTTGCCGGTACCTTCTGTTCCTGGATACCATGCGCCAGCGGCAAAGTCATTGGCATTGGCATTCCAGAAGTTGGGATTCACGTATTCGCTCACATCTGCCACCTTTGCTACATTCTTATAATAATTGGCAGTAGAGGCATACTGAGCCTTGAGGTCGTCCTCGGTAATGGCATCGAGCAGACCGGTTCCAATAACACCGATGGTCGATTCCAAACGCACAGCTACAGCCTTGTTGCCAGTATCGTATGGGTTAGGACTTGTGCGGAATGCCGAGCGCGGGATTGTTACTTCAGGATATATCAGCGAATACTTCTCGCCGTCAGGAAATTGCATTGGCAATCCGCTCTCCATTGCTGTCACCTCATGCCATTGCATATTAATCTGGCTCTCGTCAATAGGAGCCTTAAAGGGTTCTGTAGCCTGTGTCTGAGGCATACCGGTTACCTCTGCTACATATCCACCGTCGTTGCTGTTGGCTCCATCAGTAGGATGATAAACAGCAAGCAGATAACCATTGCCGTTGCCATACTGTGTTGTATACGAATCCATGCGTCTGCCATGTCCGTAGTTAGGATGGCAATCGAGACAAGAACGGCGTATTGAAGCAGGACCAAGACCACCAAAGCCTGACGCTGCTGAAGTGAACTGACGCTCGAAGAACTTCTCGCCTGCATTAAAGTTGTCGGTAAGTCCCTGCTCAGTTACAGCAGGAGCCTCATCCTCATAGCAACCAGTAGTTACATTGTCGGTTGTGCCAAGCTCACCGCCTGGATACCATTCCTCCTTAGAGAAGTTGCCTACTGCTTGACCTACATACTTACCATCCGACTCTATTGGGTCTTCGCCATTTCCTCCTGGTGTAGGATCATCGTCAGAGCATGACGCCATAGAAAGCGATAAGCACATTGCCAACGATCCGAAGAGGTATATTTTTTTATTCATAATGTGTATTTTTTTATAAATGTGTCCAAATAATAATAGGTGGGTATGACATACCTGCCATACCCACGCAAGTATTCAATATTGAATGTTAGATAGCGTCCTGCTTGTTAATCCACGAACCAGCATTGTTAAGCTCCTCGTCGAGCGCAGATACAGCATCCATGCAATCCTTAACGCGCTGTGCACCCGGCTCCTCAACAAACGACTTACCGCTGTTCTTGGCTGTCTCAAGTGTCTGGATGGCTGTGTTAAGGGCATTGACAAGGTTGTCGTAGCCTGAGTAGTTCATCTTCTTGAGCAGGTTGAGCATAGAATTCTCGGCAGGTGTTGTGGCGTTCACGTCGCGTGTGCCATAGAGAGAGTTCTTGATTGAATAGATATTGTCCTGATAGTCGATGAACGAGCGATGGCTGTAAGGTGACTCGATATAGTCGATTGACTCTGCTTTGCCATCTTCTGTTGTACCACCATTACCGGTAGCAACACGATAAGCCTGACCCAACTTCTGGTCGGCTACCTCTGCACAGATGCTTGAACAACCGCCTACGAAAATCTGATTCATAGTTCCCTGCCATGAATGATAGCCTGTTGTTGACGATGGAGAAAGCAGATTCTGACCAAAGCACATTGTGCCATTGGATGCAAGACCATTGTAACGAAGTGTGCTGAACACGTAGCTACCCTCGCCGCTGAGGATTGCCTTTGTCTCGTTGCTTGCTGCGCTGCCCATCCATGTGAACTCAAGAAGAGCTGTAATGTTGCGAACGTCAGCAGCTACGGCCTGAAGGAAGGCAAGCTCGTCGATGCCCTTAACTGATGTTACACCCTCGTCGGTATCATTAGCCTTGAGAGCCTCTACTGTGCGATGTGCGCCATTGCGGAAGAGTACGAACTCCATACCATGAAAACCAAGTACCGACTGGAAATCTGTGTTGTGCTCAGAAACAAACTTGGCAGGATTCTCACTCTTGAAACCTGCGATAAAGGTCTGGTTGTTGAGTGCTTTCTCAAGCCCATCACGGTCGAGAGGCCATGAGTCGATGTGTGGGTCAAGCTCGTTGTCAGTAGCCGAGCCGAAGAGGAAAGCCTCGCTACGCTCCCATTCACGACGTGTGTTCTTGAATGCCTCGCATGCTGCATCAATCTGGGTCTGGGTCATTGTGCCAGCTTCGGCAGATTTGTAGAGGGTCTGTGCCGCACTATAGAGTGTGCGGGCGTTAGAGGCAAGTGCCTGGTATGTAGGATAAACAACTGCCTGCACGTAGTTCTTTGCCACCTTCTGCATCTCCTTGTCCGAACCGCTTACTGATGTTGTGGCTTGTCCAACCTCAGGAAGGTTGAACTCCTCGTTGCCACCATTGTCGCTGCTGCAAGCTGTAAATCCGATTGTCATGGCTCCAAGCAGGAACGCCATCACGTAATTCTGAATCTTTTTCATCTTTTTACTACTATTGATTATTACTATTGGTTATTCTATAAATGACTACTTGTTTTTATTTTAGTTACTATAACTACATTCTTCCGAAAGAAACCATCACCTATTTTTAAAGGAACTGTCCCTGATAAGCAACTCCAATGTTCACAGCCGGCTCATCGTTATACTGCGACTTGAGTTTGCGATAGCTGTACTCTGCCTTCACGCAAATCTGTGGCAACGGATAATAGTTGATGCCGCCTGCGAATATCTTCTTGCTTGTATATTCCTTCGAACTGCCAAGACAAGAGTTGTAGTACTCAACATGGCCGAACACATAGAGCTTCTGCTTGTCGGCACGAAGCTTTGCTATCTGCGAGAAGATGTCGTAGCCCAACTCAAAGCTTGTGGCTATGGCATGTGAGCCAAATGCCTGGTTGCTCTCGTATGGTTTAACGTATTGTGTGCCTGGCTTGCGTATTGCGCTGATAGTCTTAGCGTCGCTCACATATCCATAGTCGGCATTGCCGCGGGCCACCCAGTTATGGGCGTTGTACGTGAAGTCAACCGCTCCTACATACACGTTGCCTTTTATCTTCTTGTTTTTGCCTGTCTCCATGTCGTGAGGCACGGCGTTGTGCATTGACTGTCCATAGTAGCCGCTCAAGCCTACACGAAGTCCGGGGATTGTGTAGTTGTCTACACGTGCTGAGAATCCATACTTGTTGGCTGTCTCAAACTCAAACGGCTTTGTTGTGCCTGGCTTTATCCATTGGTCGCGCGAGAACTGCCAAGCGTCAAGACCTGCAATCATCTGCACCTCATAACGGAAATCACCATAATGTCCCCAGAACGACACTCCTGTCTGATGCCATGTGCATGGAAGAATGGTGTTCTCACCCTCAGGACGATATACTGTGAAGAAGTTCAACGGCTCATGATAGGCATTTGTCAAGCCTACCGGCACCACAATATGTCCGGCACGAATATTGGCAAAGCGACCAAACGACTTCTGAATCCAAAACTGCTCAAGCTCCACCTCGCCGCCGCGCTCCTGCTCTTGCTCAAACTCAATGGCTTCCTCAGCCTCATATTCTATGGCAGAACCCGTGCCGCCATGCTCAAACTCTATCTCTGTGCCAAGAGTCCAACCCTTACCAAAGTCGTATCCAAGATAAATCACGGCATGAGGAATGTCGAAACGTCCATGACTCGGATCGTTCTTGCGACTGCTTGCCGAACTGTAGCGGTTGCCTGAGTCACTATAGAAGTTGCGGCTCATTGCCACTTCACCATATCCGCCAACGCTAAGGCGGTTGCCTTTGGAGTGTTGCATCACGCTGTCTGCAGCTACAGTCTGTGCCTGTGAGGCAAGCGGAGCGCACATAGCAGCAGCGCAAGCCATGGTAACGATAGTCGATTTATTCATGTTTTTTAATTATTTTTTACGACTGCAAAGGTATTATGATTACCAAAATCGAGCAATACCCAATATTGGGTAAATGTCATCATGT
The DNA here is from genome assembly GCA_052273435.1 of Prevotella sp. Lineage (GTDB taxonomy): Bacteria > Bacteroidota > Bacteroidia > Bacteroidales > Bacteroidaceae > Prevotella. The sequence goes on along the minus strand of DAVZIG010000014.1, from coordinate 7,360 downwards.
CGGTTTCGTCATCATATTTAGGTATTTTTGCTTGTATTCAAAGCATCAACAATTCAAAATACCTATTTATAATGATTGTATATCTCGCTTTTTTTTTGTTATTTTGCACGTGTTATATAAATAGGTATATATATCCTATATATTAGGTACAAGATTATTATTAGGTTTAAGCATACAATAAGATGAAAAATCACAAAATGTATGAGCCGGATGACAAGATGATTTCTCTTATCCGGGATAACTACAATCTGCTCCAGAGCTTGGGCAGTTTCGGCATCAGCCTCGGTTTTGGCGACAAAACCGTGAGTCAGGTCTGTGAGGAACAGCATGTCGACACATATACTTTCCTCGCTGTGGTCAACTTCACAATCAATGGCTATCGCGATTTCGACGATGCCTCACGACTGTCCATGCCCACTCTACTGCAATATCTCAAGGCGAGCCACGAGTATTACCTCGGCTTCCAGTTGCCTTTCATACGAAAGGAACTTGTGGAGGCTCTCGACGAGAAGGACAATCTCGCCCGACTAATCCTTAAACTATATGATGAATACGCCCGCTCGGTTACTGCCCACATGAAATACGAGGAAAACAATGTCTATCCCTACGTTGAGGCTTTGCTCGAAGGCAAGCCTGTCGGCGACTTTGAAATCAATATGTATTCCAAGCACCACGGACAGGAGAGCAACAAGCTGCGCGAACTGAAGAGCATCATCATCAAATACCTGCCCAGCGACGGTCTGCGCAACAACCAGCTCTCTGCCACCTTATATGATATATATAATAATGAAGAATGGCTCTCGCTTCACGCCGAGGTGGAAGAACAGATTTTCATCCCTGCCGTAAAACGACTGGAGCACAAGTCGAAGCAGAGCGATGTGACAGCCAAAATATCCAACATGATAGGCAAGAATGTTGAGGGGACAGAGGCTCTTGGAGAGAGAGAAAAAGATGTTATTGTGGCTCTCGTACAAGGAATGACCAACAAGGAAATTGCCGACCATCTGTGTATTTCGGTCAACACGGTCATTACCCACAGACGCAACATTGCTCGTAAGTTACAGATACACAGCCCAGCAGGGCTGACCATTTATGCAATAGTTAATAACCTTGTCGACATCTCTTCTGTGAAACTATAATTCTACTTGTTTTTAACAAGATTTAAGGCGGAAAATTTTTCCGCTTTTTTTATGCTATAAGCATGCGCAAGTCGTTTTTTTATATTATCTTTGCAAGCGATTTCGAGAGTGTAATCGAGAAAACTTTTTCTAATAAAGTTTTCCAAAAGTTTTCCAAAATGGAAAACTTTTTGCGTTTTCGGATTTTAAAAGTTGTCAAAAATATATCACTAAATACAATGAAAGATTTTCTAATTACCAAGCGCGACGGGTCGCAGGATCAGTTCTCCTTAGACAAGATAATGAATGCCATCACCAAGGCTTTCGAGTCTGTCGACGAGGAAGTTAGCCTTAGTGTTATCTCTAAGATACTCAGCCACTTAGACGTTCACGAAGGTATCACCGTAGAAGATATCCAGAACCAAGTGGAAGAGGCTCTTATGCGCGAGGGTTTTTATAAGGTTGCAAAGTCATTCATGCTCTATCGACAGCGTCACAACGAAGACCGTGAGACTATCGACAAGTTGAATTTTTTGACAGACTATTGCAAAGCAGCCAACGCTGCAACAAGCTCAAAGTATGACGCAAACGCGAATGTGGAGCACAAGAATATAGCCACTCTCATAGGCGAGCTTCCTAAGTCGAGCTTCATAAGATTAAACCGCCGTTTGCTTACCGACCGTATCAAAAAAATGTATGGCAAAGAGCTTGCGAATGAGTATATCGAAAAACTCAATCACCACTTCATCTACAAGAACGACGAGACATCACTTGCCAACTATTGTGCATCCATAACAATGTACCCATGGCTCATTGGTGGCACCTCGTCAATCGGCGGCAACTCTACCAAGCCCACCAACCTGAAGTCGTTCTGTGGCGGTTTCGTCAACATGGTGTTCATGGTGTCAAGTATGCTGAGTGGTGCATGCGCCACTCCTGAGTTCCTCATGTATCTCAACTACTTCATCGGCCTTGAGTACGGCAAGGACTATTGGCAGCATGTGAGCGACGTGGTCGACCTATCCAACAAGCAACGCACCATTGACAAGATGATTACCGACTGCTTCGAGCAGATTGTATACTCCATCAACCAGCCTACCGGCGCACGCAACTACCAAGCTGTGTTCTGGAACATCGCTTATTACGACAAACCATACTTCGAGAGCCTCTTCGGCGAATTTATGTTCCCCGATGGTTCAAAGCCCGACTGGGAATCATTATCTTGGCTGCAGAAGAGATTCATGAAGTGGTTCAACCATGAGCGCACTAAGACTGTGCTGACATTTCCTGTTGAAACCATGGCTCTGCTCTCTAAGGACGGTGACGTTATAGACAAGGAATGGGGCGACTTTACTGCCGAGATGTACTCCGAGGGTCATTCTTTCTTCACCTACATGAGCGACAACGCTGACTCGCTTAGCTCTTGCTGCCGTCTGCGCAACCAAATTCAGGACAATGGCTTCAGCTACACTCTCGGTGCTGGAGGCGTGTCTACCGGCTCAAAGAGCGTGCTCACCATCAACCTCAACCGTTGCATCCAATATGCTGTAAAGAACAACATTGATTACATGGAGTTCCTTGGACATATCATCGACCTCTGCCATAAGGTGCAGAGTGCCTACAACGAGAACCTCAAGGACTTGCAGAGTCAGGGCATGTTGCCTCTATTCGACGCTGGCTACATCAATATGAGCCGCCAGTATCTCACTATTGGCGTGAACGGACTTGTTGAGGCTGCCGAATTCATGGGATTGAAGATCAACGACAACCCCGACTATCTGCACTTCGTACAGAAGGTATTGGGCCTTGTGGAGAAGTACAACAAGCAGTATCACACCAAGGAACTTATGTTCAACTGCGAGATGATTCCTGCCGAGAACGTGGGCGTGAAACATGCCAAATGGGACCGTGAGGACGGCTATTTTGTGCCGCGCGACTGCTACAACAGTTATTTCTATGTAGTAGAGGACGACTCGCTCAACATTGTCGACAAGTTCAAACTCCATGGTGCGCCATACATCGAACACCTCACAGGAGGCTCGGCTCTGCACATGAACCTGGAAGAACACCTCTCCAAGCCTCAGTATCGCCAGCTCCTGCGCGTTGCTGCCAAGGAGGGATGCAACTACTTCACATTCAACATTCCAAACACTATCTGCAACGATTGCGGCTATATCGACAAGCGCTATCTCAAGAAGTGCCCGCATTGCGGAAGCGAGAATATTGACTACATGACTCGTATCATCGGCTACCTCAAGCGTGTGAGCAACTTCTCTCAGGCTCGTCAGGAAGAGGCCAAGCGTCGCTACTATGCCGAGGTGGACAAGTCGATAAAGGACTGATATGTTTAATCTTTAATTGGATAGTCTCATGCTCAATTATCTAAACACAGGAATCGTATTCCAGGAAATACCCGACGAGGTGACTCTGTCGATCAACATCACAGGATGTCCCTGTCATTGTCCTGGATGCCACAGCCAGTATCTGTGGGAGAATATTGGCAAGCCACTTACTCCCATGGTGCTTGACCAGTTTATGAAACAGTACGGCGGCGAAATCACCTGCATCTGCTTTATGGGTGGAGATGCCGACCCTAAGTATGTGAGCCTGCTTGCACAGTATCTGCATCGCGAGCATGAAGATTTAAAGGTGGCTTGGTATAGCGGAAGACAACACTTCCCTAAGTCGATCCGCAAGCGCGACTTCGACTACATTAAGCTTGGTCCATACATCGAACATCTCGGATGTCTGAAGGAACGCACCACCAACCAACGCCTCTACAAGCGCGCTGCTGGCGACGACTTCACCGACATCACCTCACGTTTCTGGAGAAAATAAAATGAACAATATTCCCCGTATAGCTATAATCGACCCCAACACTCTCGCTGTGTTGGGGTTGACTCATTTATTGGAGTCGGTGATGCCTATTATGCACATCGACTCGTTTGGCTCGTTTGCCGAACTTGAAGCCAATCACCCCGAACAGTATTTCCATTACTTTGTCGACATGCGCGTTGTGCTTTCACACATGGCATTCTTCCAGCAGATGCGCCATAAGACAATAGTATTGTCAAGCTCGGCTTCCGACGACACGCCGGCTCTAAGCTCTTTCCATACTATATGCACAAGCCTTCCGCCCAAACAGCTGCTGCGCTCCATCCTTATGCTTGAGCAACACGCACATGCCCACGGACGCAACCTTCCGCCATTGCCTCATACCGAAACCAGCATTTCAGCCCCTTTGTCGCCCCGCGAGATTGAGGTATTGTCGCTTGTGGTGAAGGGGCATATAAACAAAGAAATCGCCGACCTGCTCAATTTGAGCCTGCCGACGATTGTATCTCACCGCAAAAATCTTATGACCAAACTTGGCATGCGCAGCGTGTCTGCACTCACCATCTATGCCGTGATGCACGGATATGTGGGAGTGGATGAAATATGAAAAATTCAAAAATCCACCACCGTTATTCCCGCTCCTCCAAACTGCACATGCTCGTCCTTGCAGTTTGTCACATTGGGTATTGACTGCAGATACTGACGTATCAGCTGCCGCAATATTCCGTTGCCTTTGCCATGGAGTATCCTCACTCTCGACATGCCAACGAGTATCGCGTCGTCGATAAAGTGCTGAACGGCATTCAGAGCCTCATCACCACGCATACCGCGCACGTCAAGGTCCTGATGGAAGTTGAGTTTGTGCGAGTCGATGGTCTGTCGTGTCTCACGGCTGATGCCATACGTAGCGGGCTTGGATGCTTCCGGAGTCTTCACAGTATGTTCCAAGCGCGACATCTTTATCTTTGTGCGCACGTCGCCAAACACAACTGTCGCCTCCTTGCCGCTGATGCTTTCCACCGTTCCCACCGTCGTGAGTCCACGCATGCGCACGGTATCACCCACGGCAAATGTCTGCTGCTCGGCTGATGCTGAAGGTGTAGGGAAGTTCTTGCCAATGGTAGTTGGCTTGTTGGCATTCTCCTTCTTTTCCTTCTTGCGCTTCTCTCTGCGCTCCTTGCGATCCATTATCTGTCGCATCTTTTTCTCTATAAGGTCGTCGGTCGACTTGGTGTCTATCTCGCCCACGTCCTCCTTGAAGGCATTCAGTTCCTCGCGCAATCGCTTCGTCTCCTCCTTCTCTGCCTGACACTCACGTATCTCGCGTATGGTGTTCTCGATATTGCGGTTGCTCTCCTTCAGCAATTCCTGAGCCTGCTCCTTTGCTTGGCGCAAGATTTCCTTGCGTTTCTGAGCGAGCTCCTTTATTTCCTCCTCATATTTCGCAATTGTCTTCTCAAGCTCCTTCTCGCGCTGGTGTACGTTCTGTCGCTTGTTCTCCCAATAGCGCTTGTCGCGCACTATATCCTGCAAATACTTGTCGCTCTGTATGTAGTCAGAGCCTACGATGTCGCTTGCCTCACGTATCACCTCATCAGGAATACCCGTCTTGCGGGCGATTTCTATAGCAAACGACGAACCAGGCTGACCTATTGCCAACTGAAACAAAGGACGCATCTCGTGGCGGTCGTAAAGCATAGCTCCGTTGGCTATGCCATCATGCGAGTCGGCATAATGCTTCAGGTTCTGATAGTGGGTAGTGATTACTCCCCATGCGTGTTTCTTGACAAACTGATTGAGCACAGCCTCAGCCATAGCACCGCCTATCTGTGGCTCAGTACCAGTACCAAACTCGTCTATTAATAATAATGTGTGTTCGTTGGCCTGCTTCATCATGTTCTTCATGTTGAGCAAGTGGGATGAGTAGGTCGACAAATCGTTCTCTATGCTCTGCTCATCGCCTATGTCTATCATTATGTCGGCAAACACTCCCACCTTCGAACGCTCACTCACAGGAATGGACAATCCGCATTGCAGCATATATTGCAGCAAACCTACAGTTTTAAGGCAAACCGACTTACCTCCGGCATTAGGTCCAGATATGATTAGTATATGGCGGTCTTTAGTGAGCATTATGTCGAGAGGCACAATGGGCTTGTCCTGCTTCCTCAATGCAAGCCACAACAAAGGGTGCTTGGCGGTAATCCAATCCACCACAGGCTTTGCCTCCACTTCTGGCTCTATGCCATTGGTCAACTTGGCAAACTCGGCACGCGCACGAATGAAATCAATCTCTGCCAATAGCTGATATGCATATATGATGTCGTCAACATGAGGACGTACAAGTTTTGAGAACTCCGTAAGTATTACGATTATCTCACGCCGCTCGTCTGCCTCAAGCTCTCTTATTCGGTTGTTGGCCTCAACAACCTCTGTCGGTTCCACAAACACAGTCTTTCCCGTCGACGACTCGTCGTGCACAATACCCTTTATCCTTCGCTTCATGGCAGGAGCGATAGGCACCACAAGTCTGCCGTCGCGCAAAGTGGGTGTCACATCCTTGTCTACAAGACCCTCGCTTTGTGCAGCATGCAGTATGCTATATAATGTACGCGATACGCTGCCTTCTGCCTTGCGCAGTTGCGAGCGTATCTCAGCAAGCTTTGGCGAAGCTGTATCCTTCATCTTGCCATACTTGTCGAGTATCTGGTCGATGCGGCGTATCAGGTCGGGGAATGTCAGCACATCCTCTGTGAGATCGTGCAGAGTGGGATAATCGAAATTGCCATCGTCGTCACTATGGTTTAGAAACTTCACAATACCTGCTATTGTCTCCAACGAGCGGCGCAAGTCGAATATCTCGTTTTCCTCCAGATGTGTTCCCTCTATGCGTATTCGCTTTATCGAGGCACGCATGTCAAAGAAGAACTGCAACGGGAAATCATCCGTCTCCTCCTGCATACGGCGGAACTCACGTGTTTGCCTCAACGCCATGTTGATTGGCTCAGCGTTATCGCTGAACGCCATTGCGTCTACCTTGTCCTTGCCCAACTGGCTCAGACAATAGCCTTTCAGCAGAGAACGAATCTCGCTGAACTGTATCTTGTTTTCAAAATTGCTTGGATAAATCATGCTGCAAAGTTAAGTATTTTCAATCAAACTATCCACATTATTTATATATACTTATCCATCAAAATGGGCAAAAAGCATGTTTTTTATCTTTTTCTTCAAAAAAAATCGCAAAAAGTTTTGCAGGATAAATAAAAATCACTACCTTTGCACCCGCAAATAAGCAAGACGGATAAACAAACCGTAGCGAATAGCGAGACTACATCTATCGCATTCCAAACCTTGGAGAGATGGCAGAGTGGTCGAATGCACCGGTCTTGAAAACCGGCGTACTGAGA
>DAVZIG010000013.1:0-40371 GCA_052273435.1 Prevotella sp. | reverse complement strand
GGAGCACACCAACCCACACCGTGAGTATAGCCAGAAATATCCTTAATCTCCTTGGCATAAATCCATTTTCCCTCCTCAGGAATTGGAGCCGGTCCGTGGTTAGGACCCTTTGCGACAACGCACATGTTGTCTACTTCTTTTGAATAAATCATAATCGGTATAATAAATAAATTATTAATGAAAATTCTTCACTGTGTTGAGTTGTGTTATACCTTATATATAAATAAGGTATATTCACCTTACCCATTAATGATTACAAAATTACAAAAAAAGAATTATACAATACCTATTTAATGGTAATTTTTTGTCCTTATTTTAGTATTTTTTATTTTTTTGTCTTTGCCTATTATGGATAATATCAACAAATGGGTGTGGTTTCAACGTTTTTCCTGTTTGTGACATGTTTTTAATATCCAGGGTTCTGTTTGAGGTTCCTGTTCAGCTCGCGTGCTTTCTCTGGAATAGGAAATACATTTGTATATCCTTTTTGGTCGGCATCCGATGGTGTGTGTATGTCATACTGCTTGTTGTATGTTCCAAAACGAATCATATCTTGGCGTCGCCAACCTTCCCATACAAGTTCCCTGAGTCGTTCGTCGAGGATATTGTCGAGTGTGGCCGATAGCGCGGGCATTCCTACGCGTGAACGCACTGCATTCAGTTCCTCGTCGCCCGATTCCCCATTCCTTGTCTTGGCTTCTGCTTTCATGAGCAGCACGTCGGCGTATCTGAAGAGCACTATATCGTTGTCTGGCATACGACCGTCGGAGTATGCCGTGCGGTCAACTTCATATTTCTTCATGCGTGCTCCCGCCGTCTCGATATATTTGCTTGCCGTGAGGTTCTGCTCAACAGCGAGTGGCATGTATTCGAGTGGTGTGCCGTCGTCGAGAGTGACGTATTTGCCGTCCACCTCCACCTTGCCTGTATAGAAGTTCATGTCAAGACGTGTGTCTGGCGTGTCTGTGCTGTAGCCGTTAACAGCCATAGTGTGCAGTGTGGCGCAAGTGCCATTCTCCGAAGCTCCGCTATAGGCGCCTCCGTGTGCGTAGTGGCGTGAGCGGAATAGATAGTGAAACTCATTAGGATACAGCATCTTGTCCAGTGGTATGGTGAATATGTTTTCCTGTGAGTTCTCGTTGTGTACGGCAAAATTCTTGGTGTAGTCGCTTTCGAGTGAGTATCCGGCATCAGCAATCAGGTTGCAGTAATGTATGCATGTCTGCCATGCATTCTTCTGTGTGCCGTTAATGTCGAACATGATGGTCTTGCCGTCGGGACGTGACGAGTCGGTCCAGTTGTCGTCGGCATATACTTCGGCGTTTAGGGTGAGCTTGGCAAGTAGGAACCATGCCACGGGTCGTGTCACTCTTCCATAGTAGTTGCCTTGCATGTTGCTGTGCTCATTTGGCAGCAGTGGAGCCACGGTCTGCAGTTCCTTCACAATATATCGGAACACATCGCTGCGGTTGTTCTGTTGTATCTCTTCGGTCTTCAGTGTTGACGACTCAAGAATAGGGATGCGTCCGAACATGTCCATGGCATAGTAGTAGAACATAGCGCGAACGGCACGCACCTCAGCTTGATACTCCATGCATTGCTGTTGCGTGAGCAATGCCTTGTGCTGTTCGATGGTTTCCAACGACTTTGTGGATAGCACTATCACCTTGTAGAGAAATTTCCATACATTGTATAGGTCGGTGTCGGTGGCTGTCCATGTATGGTCGTACATGTTCTTCCACAGACCTCCGTCATACCAGTTGCCGCCTCTGATAGGCATAATGGCCTCGTCTGTAGTCAGCGTGTTGTAGTCGTATATGCCACGGCAGGTGCCCTGCAAGCCTTCTCCTTCATCGTGTGCTCCTATATAGTTGTAGAGCGAGGCTACTGCATTGACATACAGACTGTTGGCGGAATCGTAAATCTCCGATTCTGGCATTTGGTCTTTAGGAGACTCGTCGAGACAGCTCGTCATTGAGAGTGACAAGGCGAGAATAGATAAAGCTAAAAATCTATGTTTCATAGTCTTCAATCATTACATGTGTAAAAATATTATAGGCAATTTAGAATTGCACGCTCACTCCCACTGAGTAAGTCCTATAGGTAGGATAGCATCTCTTGTCGTCGATGCCCATTGACGAGTTCACTACATAGGAGTTTATCATAGGTGTCAGTCCGCCGTAGGATGTGATAGTGGCGAGGTTGTTCACGCTGCACGACACGCGCAACGAGCGCACTACATGGCTCTTCACAGGAACATTATAGCCTATGGTTAGATATTCGAAGTTGAGATAGTCGCCACGTTCCAGCCAATAGTCTGATACGTTTTGGTCTACAATGTTTTTCTCGGGTGCACCTTTCAGCACATTGTATGTTGGGAACGACGACATGTTGTTGTAAGCCAAAGCCGTGCCGTTGAATATCTTGTGTCCGAACGCTCCGTTCATCTGTAGCGACATATAGAAGTCCTTGTATCGCAGTGATATGTTTGAGCCGAGTGTGGCCTTGGGTGTAGCCTGTCCGCAGATGCGCCTGTCGCCTCCGTCGCCAAAGTCGATAGTGCCATTGTTGTCAAGGTCTTCTATCTTGTATTTCATGGTTCCCTGTTCGTCCTTATAGAGTCCTGTGCAGTGTGGCAGATAGAAAACTCCCAATGGTTGCCCTACTACTTGGTAGAGCACATGGTTGTTGTCACCGCCATTTTGTCCGGCACCGTCTATTGAGCCTATTGCCGTGATATTGGCAGCCGACATATTCATGCCGTTGTAGTAGCCCGACAACGACAGCAGCTTGTTCTTTTGAAACGAGAGATTCATGCTGACGTTCAGGTCGATGTCTTTGGTCTGCATCGGAGCTATAGAGAAACCTATCTCAAGACCTTGGTTTGACATAGAGCCTATATTGGCCAGCAATTTGTCGTAGGCAAAAGGTGGTACTGGCACATCATAAGAGTATAGCATGTCTGTAGTCTTGGAATAGTAGTATTCAGCGGTAAGCATCAGTCGGTTGTGCCATAGTCCTATCTCGCCGCCTATATTGAATGTTGATTTCGTCTCCCATTTCAGGTTGGGATTGTTGTTGCGTATGGTTCCGAGCGTCACAGTAGGTGTGTTGTTCACCGGTACTATGCCTGTCTGCTGCACATTGTCCATTGTTGTATAGGCTGATATGCCGCCCAAATTGCCCGAGCGTCCGTATCCTGTGCGTAGCCTTAATGTGTTTATGCCGTTGTGGTTGCGCAAGAACTTCTCCTTCTTCACATCCCATTCTGCCGATACTGATGGGAAGAATCCCCATGTGTTGCCGTCGCCCACCATTGACGAGCCGTCTCCGCGCATGGTCAATGTCAGCTTATACCTATTATATAATGTATAAGAGGTGTTGGCCATAACCGATGCCAGCGACTGGTCCTCGTATGTGCTACCTGTAGCACCGTAAGGACGCGACGATGTGGCTCCGATGTTGTCGTAGCCGAATCCGTTGGTTGTTATGCCTTTGGCGTGTGTCCAGAAAGCCGTGCGCTCTTGGTAATGGTATTCCGCGGAGAGTCCTGCCGACAGGGTGTGTGCGTTCCATGTATGCGCGAAGTCGAGTGACACGTTGCCGAGATACTCCTGCTTCTTAAACTCTCCTCTGTATACATTGCCCTGTGCCCATACCCATGTGGGGCAGAACTCCGAGTTCTCGTTTGATGTATACGAGTAGCTGCCGAATGCCGACAGCTTTAGTGACGGGGCGAGATTGTAGAGCAATCGCATGTGAGTGTTGAAGTACATCTCCTTCTGGTCGCTTCGTTCGGTGAGAATGGCAGCTGGAGGATTAATGCGATATGCCGATCCGTTTTTTGTCCAGTTGCCTTTGGTGTCGCGTCCTGCTGGATATGTCGGGTTTTGGCATGCGGCAGAATAAAACAGCATCTGCGAATCGAAGATATCATTGTTCTTGTATGTTGAGCCGAACACTCCGAAGTCGCCAGTAAGGCGGTTGTCAAAGGCATGCTGCGTGACATCAATCTTTGCTACAAAATTGTTGTAGTCTTTTGTCTTGATGATGGTGTTGTGGTCGATATATCCGAACGACGCGCGATAGTTCGACTGCTCAGAGCCACCGCTGAAAGCCAGGTAATGGTTCTGTACAAATCCTGTACGTGTGATTACGTCATAGAAGTTGTTGTCGTAGCCACCGTTGTTGGCATACACTCCGAGCTTTTTGGCAGTGCTAAGATACTCGTCTGCCGACAGCATATTGAGTTTCTTTGCTATTGACTCAATTCCTATATTCGTCTCATACGATATCTGAAATCCTTTGCCAGTGCCTTTTTTTGTCTTCACCTCAATCACGCCAGATGCACCTCGTGAGCCATATAGAGCTGTCTCGGCTGCATTTTTGAGTATTGTGAAGCTTTCGATGTCGGCAGGATAAATGGTAGACAGTGTGGCAATGTCGCTCGTAACTCCGTCAATAATGACAAGTGGGTCATTGCCACCAATAATAGATGTTGTGCCACGCACGCGCACAGATGAAAGCTGCGCCATACGGTCCATGCCGTTCGACGTTACGCTTACACCGGCAGCGTTGCCGTTCAATACGTCAAGTGCATTGTTCACAATACCCTTGTTTTGTATTTTTAAATATGTAGGTATGGTGTCGCGATGCACATGCAGCTCCTGCACCTGTGCCGAGGCTGGCACAGTGGCAAGCAGCGACAAGGCTGTCGCTGCAAGTACACACTTGTGTTCTTTTTGTGTTTGTATCATTGTTGGTTTTTGGTGTTTTAGGTTTTCAGTTATATCTTGCTTCTCAGTTATCAGTATTATTCCTCATCAATCTTCTATTCCGTAATAGTAGTCTCATCGCTACTGTGGTTAACTCCCACTTTTACAAGACGTTTGCCGTCAGCTGAGTATGGAATGAGAAAATCTTTATCGTTTGTCTGCTTTAAAAATCTTTCTCGTTTATCTGCTTTAAGGCAGCATCAGCTGAACTGTCAAGCTTTTTATTTCTCTGTAGGCAAACCAAGTTCCTGCCAGCGTAATATTCCGCCGCGCATATCCACAACCTTATATCCTGCGGCTTTCATTTTTACGGCAGCAGCGTTGCTGCGTCGTCCGCTGCGGCAATAGATATAGTAGATGTGTGAACGGTCGAGCTGTTTGATGCCGTCGTCAAAGGCCTTTGGGTTGAGCCAGTCGATGTTGATGGCACGAGAGATATGGCCTTCGGCAAATTCTGCAGGTTTGCGCACGTCGAGCAGAACGGCTGTGGTGTCGGCGTTAAAGGCTGTGATAAACTCTTTGGGTTCCAATGTCTTCACGGTCTCCTGTGCCGTGCATCCGATGCTCAAGCCAAGAAAGGCGAGCAGTGTGAATAGAATGTTTTTTGCTTTCATGGTTGCAAACTTACATAAAAAAGGCGAATTATACGCCAGTTTCATAAACAAATATATATAAAACGCGAAAGTCCCGAAAACTCCTTGCAGAATTTTCGGGACTTTTGTGTTGCCTTAAGCAAGTTTGCCGTTTGGGGCATTTGCTTCTTTCAAGGCGGCTAAGCGTAGGAGTATTACTTACGCAGACCGAGAGCCTTGATGATAGCACGATAGCGATTGATGTCGCGGTCGTACAAGTAGTTGAGCAATGCGCGGCGCTTTCCTACCAACTGTGTCAATGAACGTGCGGTAGTATAATCTTTACGGTTCTTCTTAAGATGTTCCGTCAAATGGGAAATACGGTATGAGAACAATGCTATCTGGCTCTCAGCTGAACCAGTATCAGTGTTAGACTTTCCGTACTGTCCAAAGATCTCTTGTTTTTTTGCCTGATCTAAATACATAGAACTTTTTTGTGAATTAAATTGTTATTTGTGCAAAATGCGGTTGCAAAGGTACTGGTTTTTATTGAGATACAACAATAAAGATGATGAAAAGATTGTTTTGTTAACTATTTTTTGCACAGGCAGTTGTCCGTATTATGCTATTGTGGTTTGATTTGCCGTGCTTTGTCAAATTAAATGTTCGTCATTTGTTGAAGAAAATTTCATTTCTTTATAGTCATAGTGTGTTTTGCAAACAAGCAAATGTGTTTTTGTTCCTAAGCAAAAGTTCATTTGATAGCAAGCAAAAGTTCGTTTGATAGCAAGCAAAGATAGAATTAATATGTTGTCAATGTCTTGTCATGTCTATTGAAACGCTGTAATAACGTAGGTTTTGAGCCAAGCATGAATGGCTATAAGTGGGGAATATAATAATATTTGATTCAATAATGATTGAGTGTTCAAAAATAGGAATGCCAGATTGTTTCAAGAAAAAAAAGAGGACATTACCGAAGTAATATCCTCTTTTATGGAAAGCTTTGTGACTCCGGCAGGATTCAAACCTGCAACCTTCTGATCCGTAGTCAGATGCTCTATTCAGTTGAGCTACGGAGCCAATATAAATTCAACGTCTGTGCGGAAAGGATAGGATTCGAACCTACGATACGCTTTTGACGTATACACGCTTTCCAGGCGTGCCTCTTCAACCACTCGAGCACCTTTCCTTTGGGCAACAAAAAAGTTCATCTGGTATGGAAGATGAACTTCAGGTGACTCCGGCAGGATTCAAACCTGCAACCTTCTGATCCGTAGTCAGATGCTCTATTCAGTTGAGCTACGGAGCCATTGTTTTTGTTGTAATTGTGCTATTTCGTAATTGCGAGTGCAAAGGTAGTGCTTTTCTGTGAAACCGCCAAATGTTTTTGCGATTTTTTTTAAAAAATCTTTTCTTTAGTATACTTTTTGTTGTTAATGGGTTTTATATATAATAGGTGTGGCATTAAATATAAATCTGTAGGTCCTTATATACAATAATGTTTAGGATGTGGCGTTATTATCTATGTAATATTACAAGAACATTATTTAATAGATACGTATCAATGATTGATTATATTAAAGGTGAGCTGGCAGAGTTGACCCCAGCTCAAGCCATAGTTGAGGCTTATGGCGTGGGATACGCCCTTAACATTTCCCTGAACACTTATGAGTCGATACAGGGCAAGAAGGATGTCAAACTGTTTGTTCACGAGAGTCTTGTCGCTGGTGGACGCGACGACAGCTACACTTTCTTCGGATTCGCCACCAAGCAGGAGCGCGATCTCTACCGTCTGCTTATCACTGTGTCGGGCGTGGGAGCCAATACTGCACGCATGATACTCTCGTCGGCGTCGCCGTCGGAACTTGCCAACGCCATATCTACAGGCAACGAACGTTTGCTCAAGAGTGTTAAGGGCATTGGCTTGAAGACAGCTCAACGCATCATTGTTGACTTGAAGGACAAGATTCTCTCGCTTGGCATTGCCCAGGAGGTGTCGGTTGGGACAGCTGCCGATTCCACCATACCTGCTGCTGTGCGCGACGAGGCTGTGGCAGCTCTCACCATGCTTGGCTTCTCGCCGGCTCCTTCGGCTAAGGTTGTCACGGCTATTCTTACTGACGATGCCTCGCTTCCTGTCGAGCAGGTAGTGAAGTTGGCATTGAAGCAGATAAAATAAAGTATATATTGATGACTTTTTTGAATACCATAATTCGTTTTATCCATAGGAATCTCTCAGCCCGCTTATTTGTCGTCATGCTCGTAATGATGGCAATAGCTGCCTATGCCCTGACACAGACTCCCTTGCGCTTGCCGCAACGCCAGCAGCGTTTGGCTGGCAATGCGACGGTGCTGCAAAGCAAGGACAAGCGTGATGGAGATGGCAAGCTCAAGGCTGCAGGCAAAAACGACTCGCTGCGCATAGCGGCGCAGCCTATATTGTCGGACAATGACTCCATACCCGACTCGCTGCTTCATCCGCGTTGGCCTATACAGCGAACATTGCCTATAACGCTCGACGACCTCTCACAGGGGGCTGCCGACCTTAAGCGTCCCGAAAACCTGAAGCAGGATGTAGAGTATAACGACTCGATTGACCGCTACGTCATAGGTTCGAAGATAAGCGACACTTATATCAACGCTCCTGTGATGATGACGGCTGAGGAGTATCTCAAGTGGAGTGAGAAGCAGCTTATGCATAATTTCTTCCGCAAGAAGAATGATGAAATCTTCCAGGCCAAAGGCAAAGAGAAGTTCGACTTCTCGGATATGCACTTCGATCTTGGTCCGGCTGAGAAGATATTCGGTCCTGGTGGTGTGCGCATAAAGACTCAGGGTACTGCCGAGTTGAAGTTCGGTGCCACAATGAAGAATATCGACAATCCGTCGCTGCCTGTGCGCAACCGCAAGACCACGACGATGGATTTCGACGAGAAAGTGAACCTCAACCTCAACGGTAGAGTGGGCGACAAGGTAAACATGAACCTTAACTACAACACCGACGCTACATTCGACTTCGATGCACAGAGCCTTAAGCTCAAGTATGATGGCAAGGAAGACGAGATAGTGAAACTTGTTGAGGCTGGCAATGTGTCGTTCCCTTCCAACTCATCGTTGGTGAAAGGTGCTTCGTCGTTGTTCGGATTGCGCACCGACTTGCAGTTTGGCAAACTCAAGTTGCAACTCGTCGCCTCGCAGAAGAAATCATCAACCAAGAGCGTGTCGTCAAAGGGTGGCAAGCAGTTTACGCCATTTGAGATTGATGCTGCAGACTACGAGGACAACCGCCACTTCTTCCTTGCGCAGTATTTTCACGACCGCTACGACGAGTCGATGCGCACCTTGCCCAACCTCACATCCGGTGTGAAGATCAACCGTGTGGAGATTTGGGTTACCAACAAGACGGGTTCTACTGCCAACACCCGCAATATCATCGCCCTTACCGACTTGGGCGAGAACTCACGTGTGTCAAACTCTGTTTGGGGGGTGACAGGACAGCCTGTACCTTCGAATTCAGCCAACTCCGAATACTCGTCGATGACTTCGCAGTATGCAGCCGCGCGTAATATCGACGAGACGACAACTGTGCTCGACGGTATACCCGGATTTCATGGCGGTAGTGACTATGAGAAGCTTGAGAAGGCACGTCTTCTCAACTCGTCGGAATATACCGTAAACAATTCGTTAGGTTATGTGTCGTTGAAGACGCAGTTGCAAACCGACCAGGTGCTTGCCGTGGCTTATGAGTACACTTATGGTGGAGTGACCTATCAGGTGGGCGAGTTTGCAAGCGACGTGACTGATGTGTCGCAGGCGTTGTTTGTGAAATCGCTGAAAAACACTTCCAACAATCCGCAGCAAGGCAACTGGGGATTGATGATGAAGAACGTGTATTATCTTGCGTCGTCGGTGGAGAAGGAGAAGTTCCGTCTCGACGTGAAGTTTCAGAGCGACACGGCTGGCGTTTATCTGACATACATTCCCGAGCCACAGGTGAAGAACCAGACCATCGTAAAACTGCTCGGAGCCGACCGTCTCGACAACAACAACAAGGCCCACTCGAATGGCTATTTCGACTATGTGGAGGGCTACACCGTGTCAAACGGTAGAGTGTTCTTCCCCGTGTCAGAGCCGTTTGGCAAGTATATGTACAACTATCTCGTAGGCAAGGGAGTTACGGCGGAAAAGGCTTCGCAGTATGCTTTCACCGAACTATATGACTCGACGAAGACCGTGGCAAAACAGATTGCCGAGAAGGATAAGTATGTGCTCATGGGACAGTTCCGCGGCACATCTGCCAATGTTATCTCTACAGGAGCCTACAACATACCGCAAGGTTCGGTGGTGGTGACGGCAGGTGGCATAACGCTTGCCGAGGGTACAGACTACTCGGTTGACTATTCGGCGGGCGAGGTGACTATTCTCAATCAAAGCATTATCGACGCTGGCACACAGGTGAACGTGTCGCTCGAAAGCAATACCGACTATGCACAGGAGCGCAAGACCATGTTTGGAATGAATTGGGAATACGACTTCTCGAAAGACTTCCAGCTGTCGGGTACATTCCAGCATCTGTCTGAACAAGCCCTCACCAATAAGGTGAACATGGGCAACGAGCCGCTTAACAACACACTGTGGGGACTCAACATCAACTGGAAGAAGGAAAGCCAGTGGCTCACAAACATGCTCGACAAGTTGCCGTTCTTGCATCTCACGCAGCCATCGCAGATATCATTCACAGGCGAGTTTGCCCAGCTCATAGCCGGACAGAGTCATGGCACACAGGACAACGCATCGTATATCGACGACTTTGAGGAGGCTAAGAACACGATTGATGTGTCTACACCTACGTCGTGGATACTGTCGTCGGTGCCTTCGATGTTTGCTGAGTCGTCCGACAAATCCACGTTGCGCTCTGGTTTCAACCGTTCGCGCATGGCATGGTATTATATTGACCCTATCTTCACGCGCCGCTCGTCGTCGCTCACTCCAAGTCATATCAAGAGCGATCTCGACCAACTCAGCAACCACTATGTGCGTGAGGTGTATGTGAGTGAGCTGTTTCCAAACCGCGACCAGAGTGCATACAACGGTGCTTCATCAACCATCAATGTGCTCAACCTCGCATATTACCCCAACGAGCGTGGTCCGTACAACTTCAACCCAGACCTTAATGCCGACGGCACTCTGAATAATCCGCAGATGCATTGGGGCGGCATGATGCGCAAACTCGACACCAATGACTTCGAGGCTGCTAATATAGAATATGTGGAGTTTTGGATGCTCGACCCCTTCATCTATACACGTAGGGAGGGAAAGGCTGAGGATTATGGTGGCGACTTCTACATCAACCTTGGCGAGATGAGCGAGGATATCCTGCGCGACGGCAAGAAATTCTATGAGAGTGGAATGCCTGTTGACGGCTCGCAGAGCTTCACAACTACGCAGTGGGGAAAGGTGCCAAACCAGGCCACCGTGACTTATGCCTTTGCCACAAGCAAGGGTTCGCGTGCGTTGCAGGACGTTGGCTTCAACGGACTCAATGATGAGGAGGAGCAAAAATGGGAGTCGTATCAGGAATTTCTCACCGAGATACAGGGCAAGGTGAGTCCTGCCGTGTGGGATTCGATATGGGCTGACCCTGCCGGTGACAACTACCACTATTTCCGTGGCACCGACTACGACCAGATGAAGGCTCCTATCCTGCGACGCTACAAATACATAAACAATCCACAGGGCAACTCGCCCGACACCGACTCGCGCACGGAGAGCTACGACACATCCTACAAGTCAACTCCTGACGTGGAGGACATCAACCAGGACTATACGCTCAATGAATACGAGAAGTACTTCCAGTATCACATCTCAATACGTCCTGAGGACCTGGAGATAGGCAAGAACTATATCGTGGACAAGCGCACAACGTCGCGTCCGTTGCGCAATGGCAACAAGGAACCGGTCGACTGGTATCAGTTCCGCATACCACTCACAGAGTATGAGAAGAAGTTTGGCTCAATCAACGACTTCACCTCGATGCGATTCATGCGTATGTTCATGACCGGATTCAAGCATCCTATAGTGTTGCGTTTCGCTACATTCGACCTCGTGCGCGGCACATGGCGAGTGTATGAGCAGAATCTCGACAACTCTGCCAACACTTCAGGACGACTCTCGGTGAGTGCTGTCAACATTGAGGAGAACAGCGACAAGCAGCCTGTCAACTATATTCTGCCTCCAGGCATACAGCGTGGACAGGACCCAACACAGCCACAGCTTGTGGAGAACAACGAGCAGGCACTTGCCCTCATGGTGAATAATCTTGGCACAGGCGAGGCAAAGGCTGTATACAAGAACACATCGCTCGACCTAAGACAGTACAAGCGACTGCAGATGTTTGTGCATGCCAATGCTTTTGAGCCAAATGTCACAGGACTGGAGGATGGCCAGATGTCGGTGTTCATACGTCTTGGCAGCGACTACAAGAGCAACTACTATGAATATGAGATACCGCTCAAGCTGACAGCTCCCGGACAGTATGGTCGTTTCTCTTCGGAGGCGGCATGGGCTGTCTGGCCTAAGGACAATATGCTCGACATATCGCTCTCGCTATTCACAGGACTGAAGAAGGAGCGCAACAAGGCTAAGGCGCAGGGACAGGCTTCATACAATCGTGCCTTTACGGCCTACGACACTGACAATCCCAAGAACCGAATCACGGTGATGGGTAATCCTACGCTTGGCGAAGTGAAGACCATGGTCATCGGTGTGCGCAACAACTCCGGACAGGAGAAGAGTGGAGAGGTGTGGGTGAACGAGCTTCGACTTAAGGAATTCAATAACTCGGGTGGATGGGCTGCGCAAGGCAATCTCAACATTCAGCTGTCCGACCTCGGCACTGTCAATGCACAAGGACGATATATGTCGGCAGGCTTTGGCGGATTGGAGGAAGGTGTGGCAGAGCGCAGCACCGACAACCAGTCGAACTATACTGTTACGGCCAACGTGGAACTGGGCAAGTTCTTCCCCGACAAGGCTAAGGTGAGCGCACCGCTCTACTATTCGGTGACAAAGGAGAAGACGTCGCCAAAGTATAATCCGCTTGATTCTGATATGGATCTTGACGATGCTCTCGACGCAGCAGGCTCTAAACATGAGCGCGACTCTATTGAGAGTATTGCCGTAACCAAGGTGACGCAGACCAACTTCTCGCTTTCCAACGTGAGGGTGGGCATACAGAATAAGCGTCATCCTATGCCTTACGACCCTGCCAACTTCTCGTTCTCCTACAGTCATAGCCACAGTTATACCACTGGCGAGACTACGGTATACGAGAAGGAGGACAACTGGCGAGGATCCATCAACTATTCGTGGACCCCTGTGTATAAGCCGCTTGAGCCATTCAAGAAGATAAAGTCGAAGTCGAAATGGCTTGAACTGCCAAAGAAGTTCGGATTCAACTGGCTTCCGCAGAATGTAGGCTTCAACTCCGAGATAACGCGCAACTACTATGAGTTGCAGGAGCGAGACATGGAGGCAACGGAGAACCAGAATCTTCCGCTCACGTTCTCTTCGCAGTTCCTTTGGAATAGAGAGTTCAACCTTAGGTGGGATCTCACGAAGAATCTGCACATGAACTTCCAAAGTGCCACCAATGCCGAGATAGAGGAGCCCTACTCACCTGTGAACAAGGACCTTTATCCCGACCATTATGAGGCATGGAAGGATTCGGTGTGGACTTCGATAAAGCACATGGGCACACCGTTGAACTACAGCCAGCAGTTCCAGGCTTCCTACAAGTTGCCTATCAACCTGCTGCCAGTGTTCGACTGGATAACATCGGATGCTACCTACAACGCTTCATACAATTGGGCGCGAGGCACCGACCTTGAGGATGGAACTTCGCTTGGCAACACCATCGCCAACAACCGACAGATTAACATCAACGGTCAGTTTAATCTTGAGAAGCTCTATGATCATGTGCCGTTCTTGAAGCAGACTAACGAAAGATTCAAGAAAGCTACACCACAGACGGGCAAAGACAAACGCAAGAAAACAAACAAGAAGGTTGCCGACAAGAAGAAAGCTGAAGCTAAGGACAAGACCAACGCTAAGGACAAGACCGACGGAAAGGATGGAGCTGACGACAAGCAGAAGGCAAAGGACGACAAGTTGCGCTCGCAGCTGCCCAAGAACAAGCGTGCGTTTGAGAAGGAGGTGACGCTTATGCCCGACACCACACTCAAGGTGGTGCACAGCAAGAAGACACGACGACTCATCGTTTCGGCCAAGACGCAGGACGGCAAGGTGTTTAACCTGAAATACCGTAGGCTTGACGACAACAGCATTCGCATATTAAATAAGGTGGACTCTGCCATAAAGATCAAGGTGTCGGTAGTGGCAAAGCAGCCGCTCGACGAATTGAAGTGGTATCGCACGGCACAGTCGGTGGCACGTGTACTGATGATGGTGCGCAATGTGAGTGTAAGCTACCGCAACCAGTATGCCATGTCGTTGCCTGGATTCAAACCTATGATCGGCAATGCGTTCGGTCAGGGACACGACATGGGGCCGCTTGCTCCGGGTCTTGACTTCGCTTTCGGATTTATGGGAGACGGCTATATCAACAAGGCACGCGACAATGGATGGCTACTCATGAGCGACTCGTTGGCAACGCCAGCTACTACCAACAAGACTGAGGACTTGCAGCTTAAGGCAACGCTTGAGCCTGTGCGCAACTTGAAGATTGATCTCAATGCGTCGCGCACAGTGACTACCGCACGTTCGGTGCAGTATATGTATCAGGGCAACCCGACAACACAAAGCGGCACATTCACTATGACAACAATGTCGCTGCGTAGTGCGTTTGAGGGTTCGGGCAATGCAAAGAATGGCTATCACTCGGCTTCGTTTGAGCGTTTCTGCAATTCGCTCGAAGGTTTCCGTCAGCGTGTGGAGGCTCAGTATGCGGGTGCTGTATATCCTGCAGGCTCTCAACTTGCGGGCAAACCGTTTAATGCCGAGAATGGAGGGGTGAACAAATACAGCTCTGACGTTATGGTGCCGGCGTTCATTGCTGCATATACCAATATGGGTGGGGGAGGATTGTCGATATTCCCATCACTATCGAAACTGTTGCCCAACTGGTCGATAAAGTACAGTGGACTGTCGAAGCTGCCGTGGTTCAGCGATGTGTTCAAGAGTGTCAACATCAACCACTCCTACAAGAGTGTGTATGCTGTGGGTTCGTATTCGTCGTATAGCACATTCATGGAATATATGAACGGACTCGGATTCATAACTGATGCCACATCGGGCTCGCCCATTCCAAACTCCATGTACAATGTGTCGACTGTGAGCATCAACGAGGCTTTCTCGCCATTGCTTGGTGTAGACTTCACGTTGCAAAACAACATGACCATAAAGGCGGAATACCGCACAACGCGCGTGTTAAGCCTAAGTATGACCTCTGTGCAGATAAATGAATCGTCGTCGCACGATTGGGTGATTGGTGCAGGATATACCATCAACAACTTCAACCTGTTTGGTGGAGGCTCCAGCAAGCACCGTCAGGTGAAACAGCGTGGCGGCAACAAGGATCTGTCGGCGAAGGCTTCGTCTACACAGCGTGGCCGCTCGTCGGGAGGTGTAAACAACGACCTCAAGCTGCGTCTCGATCTTAGCCTGCGCAAGCAGGCGTCTATAAGTCGCGACATTGCCACTATGACCTCATCGGCAAACAGTGGCAACACAGCGTTTAAGTTGTCGTTCTCGGCCGACTACACCTTCTCACGCATGCTCACCATGAGCTTCTACTACGACCGCCAGACCAACACTCCGTTGCTGTCGTCAAGCTCCTATCCTACGACAACACAGGATTTCGGATTGAGCATGAAGTTCTCATTGACGAGATAAAAAAAGATCATCAAAAAAAACGCAGATAAGCAAAAATTGCTTATCTGCGTTTTTTTGATGATTTACCAAAGAGCAAAGCTCCTTCTTGATATTTGCGGTAGAGTTTCCAACCGAGCATCATTCCGTCGAACACACCCGAGCCAAGACTCAGCATCTTGGCAAACTTCTGTGCCTTGTTCTGTGGAGCATCCTCCTCACGATGGAATAGATAATCCCATTTCTCAGCAATGCTGTCCTCGTCGCGCTTTATCTTCTTTCTAAGCTCTTCTTTGTAGAGCCTGATGTCAGTGAGCGAACGAAACTGGCGTTCGCCGTTTTCTGCAACATTCTGTGTCATACCTTATATAATATAAGTATTAAAGATACCGGTAGGGTAGAGCGTTGTTGGCTCTTTATTCCTGCATGAGCATACTTGCTAGAAATCTCACAAGCGGACGCTCTATCCATTTTTTTCGAAATGTGATAAACAGGAACAGCACAGCGAAATACACTCCGGCTATGCATGCAAAGGCAGCTGCAATGCCTATAAAAGGCTCCAAGGCGTAGGCTGCCGCAAACGACAGATAGATGAGTCCGATGAAAAGAAGCAGCGAGAGCACAGCCACCATAACGAGAGCCGTGAGCAGACGTACAATCTTGTCTATCACATCGAGCTTCATGTATTTTGTCTGAAGCCCGATGTAATGTCTTACAACCTCTATCAGTTGCGCTATAGTCTCGATGTTTTTATCTGTTGAGAACATTTAGCCTTGTGTAGCGTTGATATTAGTCGTTGGCGTTGTCAGTAGCCTCCTTGATGTCGTCAACGAGGTCTTCTACCTCCTTGCGGCTAACTCTGATGTTGTGCTTCTTGCAGAAGTCGTCTACTGCATCGCCAATCTTTGTGCGAGTCTCGCTTCCCTTCTCAGGAGCCAAGAGTATTCCTAATGCTGTACCGGCGATAGCACCGCCGAGAAATGCGCCAATGTAACCTAATGCTTTCATGTTGTTTTAAGTTTAGATGTTATAGAAATGTGGTTTTGCGGTACCCGACACGGCAATCATACCCGTGAACATGCGTCCACAGTGATGTGTCGTCGTGTTTTACCTTATTGAGAGCAAATATAATGATTTTTTCCCAATGCTACTACTTTTCATTGCGATTTTTTGTTAAAAACCATGTAGATAGCTCATTTAACAAACTTTATGTGCGTCATAAGGCATTAATTATGATATATTTTGTAATTTCGCACCAAAATGGACATAAACATAAATCTCTAAAAACACAATATTAATATGAAGAAAAGTATGGTTTTGTGCGCAGGTGTCTGCGTAGCATTGGCTTTCACAAGCTGCAAGTCAAAAGAGAGTGCATACAAGAAAATGTATGATAAGGCTCAGGCTAAGCACGAACAGCCAGCTGAACAGCCGACACAGGAGGTGACTCCTGTTGTGGCTCCTATCGTGGAGAAGCCTGCCACAGAAACAACAGTCGTAGATAATTCTGACAACGTAGCTGTGCGCTCAGAGGATTTCACTCTTGTTGACGGTTCGGGGCTGAGCAATTTCAGCGTGGTTGTAGGCTCATTCTCAGTTAAGGCAAATGCCGAAGGTTTGCAAAGAAAGCTCAAGTCTGCAGGCAAGAATGCACAGATTGTGTTCAATTCCGAGCGCAACCTCTATCGTGTTGTTGCATCTACATTCGCAACAAAGTATGAGGCTGCACAGTCGCGCGACCAGCTTATTGGACAGTATCCTGGCGCTTGGTTGCTCTATAAGAAATAATACTTGCCAATGGCTCGAATACTCTCTATCGACTATGGCAAGAAACGCACGGGTCTTGCAGTCACCGATCCACTACAGATAATACCTGGTGGATTGGCGACTGTAGCTACATGCGACCTTATGAAATATCTCAAGGACTATGTGTCGCGCGAACCAGTGGAGCGCATTGTTATGGGTGAGCCGCGCCAGCTCAATGGTGAGCCGAGCGAGAATCTTGCGCGTGTCAGGCAGTTTGCAGCGCAGTGGCGCAAGCAGATGCCCGATATACCCATTGAGTTCTATGATGAGCGTTTTACGTCGGTGCTTGCTCACAAGGCAATGCTCGACAGCGGCATTGGCAAGAAGGCACGCCAGAACAAGGCTCTTGTCGATGAGATAAGTGCCACAATAATACTACAGGACTACCTTCGGATGAAGGGAAAATAACATATTCAGAAAACAAATGATTTTACCTATTTATACTTACGGTCAGCCAGTACTCCGTAAGGAGGCTCAGGACATTACGCCGGAATATCCCGAGCTGAAGACTCTTATCGCCAACATGTATGAGACCCTCGCCGAAAGCGAAGGCATTGGACTTGCAGCTCCGCAGATAGGTCTTGACATCCGTCTTGTCATTATCGACCTTGACGTGCTTAGCGAGGACCTGCCAGAATACAAGGGTTTCCGCCATACATTCATCAATCCATACATTTTGGAGTATGATGAGAACTCAAAGAAGGAGACTATGGAGGAGGGATGTCTCTCATTGCCGGGCATACACGAGAGCGTGACACGCCCCACACGTATACATGTGAAATATATGGACGAGGACTTCAACGAGCACGATGAGTGGGTTGAGGGATATCTTGCTCGTGTAATGCAGCACGAATTCGACCATCTTGGTGGCAAGATGTTCATCGACCGTATTTCTCCAATGCGCCGTCAGATGGTGCGCAGCAAGCTTAAGAACCTCTTGCTCGGACGTTTCCGCTGCACATATCGTACCAAGGCTCCTAAGAAATAAAATATTCTTGCATATAATTGACAACTGATAATTGAATTTTTACAATTATCAGTTGTTAATTAAACATATTACTCTTTCATTTCTTGCTATGAAACATATAATTCTCTTTTTCACACTCCTCCTTGCTTCTGTCTGTCCAGCAATGGCACAGTTCAATACCAATCGATTGATGATATCCGGACGCAGTGCGTTGTATTATGAGGATTATGTGCTTTCGATACAATATTTCAATCAAGTGCTCACGGCAAAGCCATATCTCTATGAACCATGGTTCTATCGTGGACTTGCAAAATTCTATCTTGACGACTTTTCGGGTGCTGAGGCTGATGTGACTAAAGCTGTGGAACTCAATCCTTATATATATAATATGTATGAGTTGCGTGGCTTGTGCCGTATACGTCAGAAAAAATATGACCTTGCTATTGGTGACTATGACCACTCTTTGCGCATTAATCCGCAGAATCAGGCTGCATGGTACAACCGTGCCTTGTGTCGTGTGGAGCAGAAAGACTATAAGCAGGCGCAACTTGAACTTGACACTGTTGTGGTAAAATGGAAGAAGTTTGCAGGGGCTTATTCGCTGAAAGCCCAGATTTTTCTTGCAGAAAAGGATACTACTGCAGCCGACAAATGGCTCGACAAGAGTCTTGAGGTAGACCCCTACGATGCTGACGCATGGACAACACGTGCCATGATCTCGCTCTCACGCTCAAAATGGAAGGATGCCGACACATATCTTGGTAAGGCTATACACCTGAAGCCGAAGAATGTGGGCAATTATGTCAACCGCGCTCTTGCACGCTATAATCTCAACAATTTGCGTGGAACGATGGCTGATTATGACACTGCACTCGACCTTGACCCAGAGAACTTCCTTGCCCACTACAACCGTGGATTGCTGCGTATGCAGCTTGGCGATGACAACCGTGCAATTGAAGATTTCAATTATGTGATAAAGATGGAGCCGCAGAACGTGCTTGCCATATACAACCGTGCAATATTGCTCGACAAGACAGGCGACCTTCGTGCTGCCATACGCGACTATACATTAATGATAGAGCAGTTTCCTAATTTCTGGAATGGTCTTTCGCGCCGTGCCTCATGCTATCGTCGTCTTGGTATGACAGCAAAGGCCGAGCTTGACGAGTTCCGCATATTCAAGGCACAGATGGATAAGCGTCAGGGCATACAGACACGATGGTCGAACCAGAAGCGTAAGCAGATGCGACGCCGCAGCGAGATTGACCCTAATAAATACAACCAGATAGTTGTGGCTGACGAGCAGACTGCAGAGCATGAATATAAGAGCGACTATCGTGGACGAGTGCAGAACCGTGCCACAGGCATGGAGCCTATGCCAATGTATCATCTTTCGTATATGCAGTACGCAAGCGATGTGCACATTTATCATGCCTTTGCACAAAATGTTGAGCAGCTAAACAACGTTTCGCCTAAGTCGCCGCGTATATATGTTAACAGTCAAGAACGTCAGCTTGACGAGCGTGCATCGCGCATGATGCTTGAGCGTATAGATTCCTTGTCTGCTGTAGTCAATCGCACTCGCGATGAGCGTAAGCTTACATCCGTACTTTTGCGCCGTGCCGTTGCAGAGAGTGTTGTACAGGATTATGAGGCAGCTGTGAGCGACCTCAATACAAGTATTGGCATCGACTCTACACAGGTGCTCGCTCTGTGGCACCGCGCTTATTGTCAGGCAATGCTTAATGAGTTTGACAAGTCGCATGCCTCGATAGCCGGACAGGATGCCGCATTGAAGGCTGTGAGAGTGATAGCCGACCTCGACCGTGCCATAAAGCTCGACTCCGACAATCAGTATTTGTACTACAATCGTGCTTGTGTAAGGTTTCAGCGTAAAGACTATACACTTGCTATCGACGACTTTACACGTGCGATAAATATTGATGGTAGTCTTGCCGAGGCTTACTACAATCGTGGTTTGGCGCGAGTTGCCAATGGATTGAAGTCGGAAGGTATAGCCGACCTAAGCAAGGCTGGTGAGTTAGGACTCTATGGAGCTTACAGTGTGATAAAGCGAATATCTGCTGACAAGTAGGTTTGGAACAAACAGGTAAAGAGAAAGACAACAGTTGTGGATGGGCAATAGTTTTGTACGCATCATATTTATAATAATGGTGTCGGCTATGATGCTCTGTAGTGGAGCAATGGCGGCAGAAGACATCAATCCTGACCAGAAAGCTGTGGCCACACGGCTGTTCAGGGCGGGAGAGGATTTCTATGCCGCAAGGCAGTATTCGCAGGCCATGAAGAATTATCTTGATGCTTTGCGCATAGCCGAACATAATGGAGCAGACGAACTCACTGCCATGATATATAATGGTATAGGCAATCTGTACAGTACGCAAGGCGACTTTCAGATGGGACTCTACTTCTACCGTAAAGCGTTGGCAATGAGCAGACGCAACAAGCATGGTAAGCGCAATCTGCAAAATGCAATACTCAACAATCTTGTGGGAGCTTCATGCTTTGTGGGACAAACAGACAGTATCATTGCCTACTTCAATATAATGGAGGCTAATGTGGAGCATACACCCGACTACCATTATAATATACTTATGGGGCGTGGATTGATAGCCAAAAGTAAAAAACGACAGCGTGAGGCTGCCGGATATTATCTCAAAGCAGAGATGTATGCGCGGAGCAAGAATCTCGACAACTCCTTTATTGATATAGCCAACTCTTGTCTTGCACAACTGTATATCGATAACGGAAATCCTGACTCTGCCATATACTATCTTAAGAAAAACGAGTCTTGGGCTCGCTATACCAAACAAAACAGTCTGCTTGCTGAGGCTATGAACCAACTTGCACGTGCTTATGATGTTAAAGGCGATGCCGCACAAGCTACAGCATGTAGGTTGGAGTATGCCCGATTGCTTGACACTCTGCACCATAGCGATGAGTTTAATGCTATGAAGAATGCTCAGTTTATGTTCGATGCCAACCGCAATGCCTCTAAAATAAGTATGCTCACACAACAACAGACGTTTAGCGAGCAACAAATACGCATGCAGAACAAGTGGCTTATAACACTTGTCATTGGCATTGTGCTTATAGCTGCATTGCTTGCATGGGTGTATGTGCAGAAACGTCAGTTGCGACAAGCTTACAACAGTCTATATGACCGTAGCCAGGTGTTGCCTGCTGCCTCGCCAACGATATTGTCTGATGTACACCGTGCGAAACTGCTTGACAATATACGTAGGGTGATGGAGAATACAGATGAGTTTTGCAGTCCAGACTTTAGTATCGAGCGACTTGCACAGCTTGTAGACTCTAACTCGCGTTATGTGTCGGAAGCCATAAACGAAGGTTATGGCAAGAATTTTCGCACTTTCCTGAATGAATACCGTATCAATGAAGCTATGCGAAGGCTTGCCGACAGTGAGCACTTTGGAGGTTTCACAATCAAGGCTATTGCCGAAAGTGTGGGTTATAAGTCGCAAGCTAATTTCATCACCGTGTTTACAAAGACAACAGGAATGAAGCCTTCTATGTATCAAAAGATATCGAAAGAGCGTGTTTAGATTAGAATTTAATCGAAATACGCTCTTTTTGGTTACTATTTCGTGAAATAGTAATGTTTTTAAAGCTAAAATTGAGAGTTTTCTTTACTTTTACTTTATCTTTGCAAAAGAATTTTCCTTGTGACGAGTAGAATCTCGCAAGTGGCATTGTAAAGAAAACTTATAAAAACCGAATATATGATGGAAAAGAACTTTTACGCTAATCATGCCGCGTCAGCGTGGCTAAAGTATGCTGCTCCTGCAGTGGTGGCAGCTTTCTTTTCAACAGCAGTCTATGCACAGGAAGCTCCTACAAAGCCTTATAACCTTAAGGCAACAGAAGAGAGTGGCTATGTCACATTGTCTTGGGACCGTTTGGCCAAGGCAGACACTCTGCTCAATGAAGGTTTCGAAGCCGACGAGATGCCCGAGTCATGGACTGTGAAAACAACCAACACTTATGACCCAACCTTCACATGGTTCCGTTACCCAACTGCTTCAATGGAAGAGGATGGTGATGAGGAAGAGTTGGCAATGTGGCGTAATTCTGGCAAGGGAAGTGCTGTGATATCATGGGACCAGGCTGCTCCTCATGATGATGGCTCATCAGCTGCCCAGGATGAGTGGCTCCTCATGCCTGCCACAAAGGGAGCACAGTATATCAACTTCTACACATTTATTGCTCCCGAGATTTTGGAGTATGGTGCATATGAGGATTTCCCCGACCATTATTATGTGAAGGTGAGTCATGATGGCGGCAAGACATGGAATGTCATTTGGGATGCACGTTACGACAGCAATGGTTCTGAGGGTTGGCAACTTGTTTCGCTTTATCTTGGTGATGCTTCTGAGGGTGATCCAATAGTAGCATTTGAGGCAAAGAGCGACCTTGATGACGAGTCTACCGGTTTGTTCTTTACATGGGCTATCGACGATGTGAGTCTTTACTCATCGGCTGTGGATGCTGAAGAGGCTCCTGCAAAGAAACTTCCTAATATCTCAAAGACTCTTAAGGGACTTCCTGCTTACCGTCCGTTTACGATGACAGGCAAGCGTGTGGCTCGTCCTATGAAGTCGGCTTACAAGGTGGCTGCCCCTGCCAACACATATAATGTGATTCTTGATGGCGAGGTGATAGCTAAGAATATCAAGTCTACTGAATATACTGATAAGTCGCAAAAGACTCCAGGCGAGCATGTTTATGGTGTGCAGGCTGTCAACGGTGAGCTTGTTTCGGAGACTGCAGAGGTAAAGGTTGCTGTGGCCGAGGCTACAGTTAATGCTCCACGTGACGTGAAAGCTAATGTTGAATATGATGAGGAGTCGGGCAAGTATAATGTCAAATTGACTTGGAACGCTCCCGAGGGCGACCGTCAGCCTGAGCATTATGAGTGCTATGCCAATGGTGCATTGTTTGCAGGATGGATTGAGCCTGATGAACTTGCAGCTGAGCAGACAGGTGTAAACCGTGGTGTGCAGTATTATTCTGTTAAGGCTGTTTATGCCAACCCGGAAGGTGAGTCGGATCTTGTAGGCGACCTCGTTGCTATAGGCACACGCAACACTCCTTCCAACCTTAATGTAACCGTAGCTGATGGTAATGCCCACCTTGTATGGAAGGCTCCTAAGGCTTCTGAATTTGAGGTGGAGAAGTATCAGATATTCCGTGGCAACAAGCAGGTAGGTGAGACTACTGCCACTGAATTCACTGATGAGAACATCCCCGAGGGTGTTTACGATTATAATGTAAAGGCTGTTTATGCCGACGGATTTGTATCACTGCCTATTTCTGTAGAGACAGTATATGGTGACGAGCAAATATATGACCTTCCGTTTGCTGAGGACTTCACTGGAGGATTGAAGCCTGCCGATTGGACTATTGAGCGTGTAAACAACTCAATGAAGACCGATTATCTCTGGCGTTTCGACAATTGGTATGAGCTTAATATCACCGGTGGTGGATTCGACAAGGATTATGCCTCTATGACTTCAGCCATTTCGCCAATGGTAAGCATGTTTGCTGTGCTTGAGACCCCTGCTATCTATGATGATGTAGAGAAGGGTGAGAAGGTGATTATGGAGTTTGACCTCGACTATAACTCTGTAGAGAAGGCTACCGGAAAGAAGTCGAATGCAGGATTGCGCTATTCTTACAACAAGGAGGATTGGGCTAACGTTTGCGATGCGTTCATTGGATATGATGAGAGCGAACTTGCCGAAGGAGAGACTTGCAAGCCAGAGCACTTCACTCTCGATATTACAAAATGTTTTGATGAGGGTTGCCCTGTTTACTTCGGATGGTATTATGAGGCTCGCCAAGCTAAGCATATTGCTGTTGACAATGTTAGAATCTATAAGGACAATGCTTCTGGTATAAATGCAGTGGAGAATACCAAGGTGAATACCAATGCTCCTGTATACAACCTCAACGGACAGCATGTGGCAAATGGCCGCAACGGTCTGGCTTCGGGTGTATATATTCAGAATGGCAAAAAGATAGTAGTGAAATAAGATTGATAAAAAGATGGGTAGAGTGTATCTGTGATAACATTCTATTTGTAATTCAAGGTGGGGAGTCAAGGAGTTTCTTCTTTACTCCCCACCATTTTATATACTGATGTTTGTGTCTTTTTCTCATTAAAAGTTCTTTATTTCCAAAATAATAGCGTAATTTTGTAGCTATTACATAACTATCAAAAAGAAAACGATAACAAACAAAATGACAAGAAAACTTTTAGCATTGGTGTTGTTTATGTTCTGTGTGGCTATGTATGCCTCTAACAATACCTATATTCCGCAAAAACGAGAGTTTCGCGGAGCGTGGATACAGTGTGTCAACGGACAGTTTATAGGCATGTCTACACAAAAGATGCAACAGACATTGACTTATCAGCTCGACGAATTGCAGAAAGATGGAGTCAACGCAATTTTTTTTCAGGTAAGAGCCGAGTGTGACGCTCTATACAAGAGCGAAATAGAGCCGTGGAGCCGCTTCCTTACCGGACAGCAGGGTAAGGCTCCATCGCCTTATTGGGATCCTTTGCAGTGGATGATAGATCAGTGTCATAAGCGTGGCATGGAACTTCACGCATGGCTCAACCCTTATCGTGCCAAGACTAAGTTCACAACAGCACTTGCTTCCAACCATGTTGCTATGCGCAAGCCTGGCAGTGTGTTCTCGTATGACGGACTTTTCATTCTTAATCCTGGATTGCCAGAGAACCGTGACTATATTATTAAGGTGGTTGATGACATTGTCGCACGCTATGATGTTGATGGCATCCACATGGATGATTATTTCTATCCATATCCTGTGGCTGGCTTGCAGATTCCTGATGAGCGTGAGTATCAGAGATATAATAATGGCATACGCGACCGTGGTGATTGGCGTCGCGACAACGTTAACGTATTCATTAAGGAGTGTGGCGAAAGCATTCATAAGATTAAGCCTTGGGTTAAGTTTGGCATTTCGCCGTTTGGCATCTACCGCAACAAGCGTGCTGGTGTTGAAATTGGCAGCAACACACGTGGCACGCAGAATTATGATGACCTCTATGCCGATGTGCTTTTGTGGGTGAATAATGGATGGATTGACTATAGTGTGCCTCAGATTTATTGGCAGATAGGTCATAGCACAGCCGATTACAAGACTCTTATTGAGTGGTGGAACCGTTATGCGTCTAAGCGTCCACTGTTTATAGGTGAGGATGTGGAGCGT
Organism: Prevotella sp.; assembly: GCA_052273435.1. Taxonomy (GTDB): domain Bacteria; phylum Bacteroidota; class Bacteroidia; order Bacteroidales; family Bacteroidaceae; genus Prevotella. The sequence goes on along the minus strand of DAVZIG010000013.1, from coordinate 15,079 downwards.
ACTGTGAAGTTTGCTGACCTTAACAATCCAAGAAGCAACCAGATGCCTGCCAAATTTGCACTCCACTCACAATTGCCCTATGTGCAGGGTACAGTGCTGTGGTATGCCAAGGCTGCTGTAGACAACGTTGGCAACTATGGCTCGATGCTTCGCAATTACTATTGGCGCTATCCTGCCTTGCAGCCCCGTATGCCGTTTATTGACTCAAAGGCTCCGAAGAAACCTAAGAAGTTGACTACTGTATGGACTAATGACGGTCCGGTGTTGTTTTGGACTAAGCCTAAGGGTAGGAAGTGGAGCGATGTAGTGACTAAATATGTGGTTTATCGCTTTGCAAATGGCGAGAAGGTGAATCTTAACGATCCTACTAAGATAGTAGCCATCACTACTGAGACTATGTATCGACTGCCATATAATGGTGGATTGAAGAAATACACATATGTAGTGACATCGCTCGACCGCATGAGCAATGAGAGCAAGGGTGTGAAGGAAAAGATAAAGTTGTAGAGGTATATATAGGAGATAAAGATTATGAAAAGGAACTTAATGCTTTCGATTGTCTTTGCATTTGTTGGTATGCTTTATGCGCAGACAATGGACTCGTGGCATATGGTGAGAGAATTGCCTCAAAAGCATTTCAAACAGACCATTCCTTCGGGCAATTACAGCGGCATAACACGACTGTATGATGATGTGTATGCTATGGTGAGCGACAAGAGCGATTCGGCTCTTTATTTCAATGTGCGTCTTTACATTAGTAAGCAGACTGGTGAACTGTTGCAGGCAGAGTGGCTTGGTGGTCATGGCAAGGTGGACTTAAAAGGACTCGACAATGAGGCTATTACGCGTGTGTCTAACCATTCTGTGGTGATAGCAAACGAAGGTAAGTGCAGATTGAAGGAATATTTGCTTGATTGCGATTCCACGTCAGTGGATAATTCTACTAATGCTTTAGCTATGGGCGACAGCAACAAAAAGCTGTGGGGATGGTCGATGTCTGCAACAGAGTTCTATGATAACTACACATTCGAGTCGGCTACCTATGACAGCTTGCACCATAAGTTGTGGACTATAAACGAGAGTGTGATGCGTCGCGATGGTAAGCCTGCAACACCAAAGAATTTATGTAATAATGTGTTGAGGCTCATCTCTTTCGACTGGGCAGACCGCTCAAATGCCCCCGTATCATATCTTTATCGTATGGATATGCCTACAACAATGAAGATGGCCAAGACGTATGTGATGGGTGTGAGCGAATTGTGTGCTTTGCCTGATGGTCAGCTGCTTGTGCTTGAGCGTGAGGCTTTTATTCCGAAAGTGAGGATAGGAGCTTTCTGCCAATGCAAGTTGTATATTGTTGATCCGTCAACATTTGAGCCTTATGCTATCGATAGAGATATTGTGCCTGGTGCCCCTTATGTGGAGAAACGATTGCTCACATCATGGCGCACATCACTCACTATGGTCAACCAAACATGGGCAAACTACGAAGGAATGTGTTTGGGACCGCAACTTGAGAATGGCGACCAGATTGTGGTGCTTGTAAGTGACTCACAAAACGGATATGCAGGTGTCTTGCGCGATTGGTTCAAGACGATAGTAATATCCAAGAAATAAAAGAATAACTATTATAATGAAATAAGGCAGGCTACAAATATTGTAGTCTGCCTTATTATTATTGCTTTTAGGTGCGTTCTATATTACATTACGCCATCCTCGCGCAGTTTAACCTGCCACTTCCATGCAGAACGCAAAACATCGTCGAGCTTAGCTTCTGCCTTCCAGCCGAGAACATTGTTAGCCTTCTCTACGTTGCCGAAGATTTCCTCGATATCGCCCTCACGACGTGGACCAAACTTCCAGTTGAGCTTAACGCCAGTAGCCTTCTCGAATGTGTTAACGATTTCGAGGGTAGAGTTGCCCTTACCTGTACCTATGTTGAAGAACTCAAGTGGCTCAGTCTCTTGGTCGAGTACACGTGCCATAGCGCAAACGTGAGCCTTGGCGAGGTCAACTACATAGATGTAGTCGCGGATGCAAGTGCCGTCAGGTGTGTTGTAGTCATTACCGAAGATGGTAAGCTCCTTACGGATGCCCATAGCGGTCTGAGTTACGAAAGGAATGAGGTTATTAGGTACACCGTTGGGTAATTCGCCGATTTCTGCTGATGGGTGAGCACCAATCGGGTTGAAGTAGCGCAGAACGATGCTCTTGATATTGGCACCAGAGTGGATATAGTCGGTGATAATCTGCTCGTTGATTTCCTTTGTGTTGCCATAAGGAGAAGTAGCCTTCTGGTGTGGACAGTCTTCCTTAACAGGCAGGTTCTCAAGTTTAGGCTGTCCGTAAACGGTGCAGCTTGAAGAGAAGATGATGCCCTTTACGTTATACTTAGGCATGAGCTCGAGCAGGTTTACGAGAGAAACCACATTGTTGCGGTAGTAGAGAAGAGGCTTCTGCACACTCTCGCCTACTGCTTTTGATGCTGCGAAGTGGATGATGCCCTCGATGTTGGGATACTTTGCGAATACAGCCTCTGTAGCTGCCATGTCGCGGAGGTCTACTTCCTCGAATGCAGGACGAACGCCTGTAATCTTCTCGATACCATCGAGAACCTCGATTTTAGAGTTTGAGAGATTGTCAACGATTACTACATTGTAGCCAGCTTCAATAAGCTCTACTGTTGTGTGTGAACCGATGAAACCGGTTCCGCCAGTAACTAAGATTGTTTGTTTCATTTTTTTTGTATTTTTAGTGGGTTGTAAATATTACTTCATAAATAATGCTTTCAGACCGTTGTCAACACCGCTGAATCCCATGAAAGCGAGCGACAGAAGTCCTGCCGTAACAAGCACTATGCTCATGCCGCGCATTCCTTTGGGTACATTGGTTAGGGCAAGCTGCTCACGCAGACCTGCAAAGACAATAAGTGCCAATGCAAATCCTATAGCTGTGGAGAAGGCATAAACTACGCTCTGCACAAGCGAGAATTCCTTTTGTATAACGAGTATTGCAACACCTAGTACGGCACAGTTGGTGGTGATTAGTGGCAGGAATATGCCGAGAGCTTGATAGAGCGATGGTGAAATCTTCTTGAGTATAATCTCAACCATCTGTACTAAGGCTGCTATTACGAGAATGAACGATATTGTTTGCAGATACTCTATGTGCATAGGTACGAGTACGTAATGCTGCAAGAGGAATGTTACGATAGTGGCAAGCGTAAGTACAAATGCTACGGCTGCCCCCATGCCCATAGCCGTGTCTACCTTCTTCGACACTCCAAGGAACGGACAGATGCCGAGAAACTGCGACAATACTATGTTGTTGACGAATATCGCTGATATGAATATTAATATGTATTCCATATGACTATTTTTTTAGTTTGTTGACAATAGCAATAAGGTATCCCAAGGTGATGAATGCTCCTGGAGGCAACACAAACAGCAACACGTTGCATGTTTCGGGCAGCAGGACAATGCCAAACAACGAACCAGCTCCTATTATTTCGCGTACAGCTCCAAGCAGAGTGAGAGCAATGGTGAAACCAAACCCTATGCCTATACCATCGCAAATGCTTGAAAGTGGATTGTTCTTGCAAGCGAAGGCTTCGGCACGTCCAAGGATAACACAGTTGACTACGATGAGCGGTATGTATATGCCAAGCGACTTGTTTATTTCTGGCAGATAAGCCTCCATGAGCATTTGCAGCATAGACACAAAGGCTGCTATGACAACCACAAACACGGGTATGCGTACCTTGTCGGGAACAAGGTTCTTTATTGTGGATATAACGAAGTTGCTGCATATAAGAACAAACATCGTTGCCAAGCCCATCGACATGCCGTTGGTTGCTGATGTCGTTGTGGCGAGCGTTGGACACATGCCAAGGAGGAGTACGAATATTGGGTTCTCCTTGACAATGCCGTTGGTTATCGTTTTAATATAGTTCATATATCTATAGTTCTTAGTTCAATTTGCTTGCTTGTTCTACAGCCTTTAGGAATGCACGGGATGTGATTGTAGATGCTGTTATAGCATCAATGTCGCCTCCGTCCTTAGTTACCTTGAAGCCTGCATCTTTGGGGTTCTTGCCAATTATGTTGCCTTTGCCGCCTTCTTGAAACCAGTCGGAAGCCTTAATGCCAAGACCAGGTGTCTCCGATGTCTTGCGTATTGCATAGCCTAATACGCATCCTTTTCGGTCAAGACCAACAAGCACTGTCAAATCGCCGCCGAATCCCATAGTTGTACTTTCAATTGCCTTGCCGAGGGGAGTGTTGTCGGTGGTAGCCACATGATGAACCACAAACTCATATTCCTTGCCTTCGAAAGTCTTGCTTACGGTCTCTACCTTTGTTTCCTTTACTTCTTTACCGCCCATCACTTTGCTTATGTCTGCTGCAAGTGAGCGTTGTTGTTCGGCAAGTTTAGGACCTTCAGTTATGTGATGCACCCAAGCAAGCACTCCACCTGTTATCAGAGCCACACAGGTGAGCACTGCCACCATGTTGGGCAATGTGGATTTCTGTTTTTTCATTTCTTCACTACCTCCCCGTATCGTTTAGGTTTGCAATAGTTGTTAATAAGCGGTGTGAATGCGTTCATTATTAGAATGGCGAACGACATTCCCTCCGGATAGGCTCCCCAGTTGCGTATAACGATGGTGAGCAATCCTATGGCAGTGCCGTAGATGAGTTGTCCGCGGCGTGTCATTGGTGAGGTTGTATAGTCGGTAGCCATGAATATGGCTCCAAGCATCATGCCACCAGTCAATACCACCGACAAGGGGTCGGCATATATAGGATTGGCAATGTGAAGCAGTGAGGCAAACACGAATGCCGAGCCTATAACACTTACTGGTATATGCCATGTGATGATCTTCTTCCAAAGCATGAATGCCAATCCCAATAGCAGGGCAAGGGCGCAAACCTCACCTATGGTTCCCGCTCCACCATTGATGTTGTTGCCAAGCAGTAGGTGTAAAGAGCTTGGCATAGTGTCGAGTATAGAGGCATCGCCAGAAGTGATGGCTTGCTTCATAAGGCTTAGTGGTGTGGCTCCTGTAGTGGCGTCGGTGTAGCTCATCTGTTGTCCTGCCACTGGCCATGAGGTCATCTGCACGGGAAAGCTGACAAGCAGAACGCAACGTCCCACCAATGCAGGATTGAACAGATTGCAGCCCAATCCGCCAAAAGTCATCTTGCCTATGCCTATAGCCACCAATGCTCCTATGATGATAATCCATACAGGCAGGTTGCTTGGAAGGTTCATGCCAAGCAGCAGGCCTGTTATTACAGCTGAGCCGTCGCCAAGTGTCGATTCGCGTTTAAGCATAAAGCGTGTTATTGTCCATTCAAAGAACATGCACGCTGCAACGCTCGACAGGCATACAATTACCGAGCCTATGCCGAAATAGAAGAACGACACAAGCAAGGCTGGCACAAGTGCGAATATCACGCCATACATGTTGCGCTTTGTGCAGTCACCACTGTGGATGTGTGGCGATAGTGATATTATTAGATTTGACATATATTATATAATGTGAAGAGCGAAAAGCGTGAAACAAAGAATCTATGTGCTTGTTTAATTGCTGTTTCAACTCCTGTTTTGTTTTATTGTTTATGAATGGGTTTGAGGTTTGTGATTTCTCACCCTTACCTCTTTGTTCTGCCTTTAATAATTCCCATCACCGTTTGTTTGCCTATGCGTATGTTGTCTAGCAACGGACGATAAGCGGGGCATGTAAATTGGCATGAGCCACACTCTATGCACGAGGTGATCATCTCTTCCTCTGCTTTGTCCCATATTTTCAGTGATGAGGCAGTGGCGAGCAGATATGGTTCGAGTCCCATAGGGCAAACGTCAACACATTTGGCGCATCGTAGGCATGGACCAGGCTTATGGCGTCGAGCCTCGCGTCCGCTAAGAATCGTGATGCAGTTGGATCCTTTTACTATTGGGGCATCGAGTGAGATGAGAGCTTTGCCCATCATTGGTCCACCCGAAAGAACCTTGTTCTCGCTTACAGGCAACCCGCCACAAGCATCGATTAATAGGCATGCTGGTGTGCCTAATCTTACGATGAAGTTGCCTGGTTTGGCGAGTTCCTTGCCTGTTACGGTGGTATAGCGTTCAATCAGAGGCTTGTGTTTCATTACTGCCTCATAGATAGCGAATGCCGTTGCCACGTTTTGCACAATGGCGCCTACGTTTACAGGTATTGCAGGAGGGGCAGGCACCTGACGGCTTATAATAGCGTCAACAAGTTGTTTTTCACCGCCCTGTGGATATTTCTGTTTAAGTGGAACGATTTCTATGTTCCTCTCATTTTTTGCCTTATGCTGTAGCAAGGCTATGGCCTCATGCTTATTCTCCTCAATTCCTATGTATCCACGGTCAACTTTGGCTGCTGTCATAAGGAGTTTTAGTCCTATAAGTATCTCGTCGGCATGCTCCATCATGAGTCGGTAGTCGGCTGTGATGTAAGGCTCACATTCCACACCGTTAAGTATTACACATTCTGCCTTTGTGCCTGGAGGTGGCATTAGTTTTATGAATGTAGGAAATCCTGCGCCTCCCATACCTGTTACGCCTCCCAATTTTATACGATTGGTGATTTCCTCAGGAGTTAGTTCAGGATGATTTTCAAGCAACTCAAGCGTAGTGGACCTGTCGATGGTTTCTTCCCACTCGTCACCTTCCACATTAATTATAATGGCAGGCTTATGGTAGCCAGAAGCATCAACAGCTGTGTCAACCTTGAACACTGTTCCTGACACGCTGCTGTAGATAGGTGCTGACACAAAACCTCCAGCCTCAGCTATCAGTGTGCCCACCTTCACGTGGTCGCCCTTCTTTACCACTGGTTTAGCTGGTGCTCCGATATGTTGCGACAATGGGAATATTGCTTGTTTTGGCAGTGGAGCTATGGTTGTGGCATTTTCGGCAGTGATTTTGTTCTCTTCTGGGTGAATGCCTCCTATTCTGAATGTCTTCATTGCGGTTGAGAGATTAGGGTTTATGGTTGGGGATTTGAAGGAATGTGTGTTTGTGCAGATGTTGTAGTGGAAGTTTTTGGGGTGGGGAAGTTAACACTCACTATTGCGTGGCGCGGACAAACTTTCTCACACTTACGACACATCCTGCACTTCTCCGGGTCTATATAAGCCAGATTGTTATCTATTGCTATAGCGTCGAAGTTGCATTCTTTGGCACATTTGCCGCAACCTATGCATGATAAGTCGCATGCTTTAACGGCTGCAGGACCACGGTTCTTGTTCATGCAGGCCACATAGAGACGACGGTCTTTAGGTCCACGTGGTCGCAACTCAATAATATTTCTTGGACAAGCCTTGGCACAGGTGCCACATGCAGTGCAAAGCTGTGGGTCTACCTCTGGAATTCCTGTCTCTGGATTAATCTTTATTCCGTCAAACGAGCATGCTTCTGCGCAGTCACCGCACCCAAGACATCCAAAACCACATGCTGTCTCACCCATAGCGCAAGCGTTCATAGCATGGCATGAGTGTAGTCCATCGTATGTGGCTATTTGTTTTCGTTTGGTGCAGTCGGCTTGACAGCGCACAACAGCAATGCGAGGAACACCCGCATCCACTGTCATTCCAAGTGTTGAGGCTATTTTCTGCATTGCTTCACTACCTCCAACTGGGCAAGATAATCCTTCTATAGAACCGTTGTCGGCGGCCTTAACAATGGCTGAAGCTAATCCAGCGCATCCTGCAAAACCACAACCTCCACAGTTTGCCTGTGGCAATGCTGCTGCAACTTCGCTTATGCGTGGGTCTTCCTCCACGGCAAAGCGTTTGGAACACACGTATAGGACAACAGCCGCGATGAGGGCTATGATGCCGAGCACTATGAGTGCTGTCAATATGTAATTCATAAAATGTTTTTGTCTTGTTTCCTTTAGTTTTTACTATTCTGCCAGATGTATCGCAAAATGGCGGTTTACCCGCTTGCGCATCATATATATAATAAGGTAATAGACGGCGAGCACTGCTATTGCTGCAAGTGCGGCTGTCTCGTCGGCTATTGAGACGTAGTGTAGGATGAGCAGTGTGGCAACGAATATCACGAGTGGAAGTCCGAACCCAATAAGTACAGCTTGTCGTCCATGTCGGGTTGGTATTTCCACATGTACACGGTCGCCAGGCTTATAATTAGCAAACCTGTCGTCAACCACATTAATGTGGAAGTCCTTACCGTGCTTGCCCGTGCATCCTGCGCTTGCTTCGCAAGAATCGCAAGCCGACGAGCGTGTTATGCGTATGCGGGCGCGGTTGTTGTTAATGCTTTCTATCACTCCGCATTGGCGTATATTGCTCTTCATTTTGTATCGAATGTTTAGAAGTTATGCAAAAGTAACATTTATCTGTCGTAATGGCAAACAAATTGTTAAAATTTTTTGTTCAAACTTAGCTAAAAAGGAGACTTATTGTTTGTTGTATGAATAAAAAAGTGTACATTTGCATTAAAATCAAAAACTCATAAGCGAAATGATGAAACCTTCTGAACAGACAACACAGCAAATTGAGCGTTTTCTTAAGAAAATAGCCCAGAAATTTCCTGCCAACGACGAGGCGTCTATGGTAACAGACATTCATGTGCGCGTGTCGCAGGAAAGTGGAGAAATGGTGGCATTCGACGATGACGACAAAGAGATTACACGTTGTGTTGTCGAGCAGTGGATTGGCAACAATGACGAAGACTTCTACGAAAGTGTAGAGTCGGCGTTGCAAAACACTATGAATGCTTTCTCGAAACTAATCGACAATCTTGGTATACTGAAACCCTACAGTTTTGTTCTCGAAAATGACGAGAAGGAAAACGTTGCTGAACTCTTTATTGCAGATGACGACACCGTGATAATCGGCAAAGACCTTATGGAAGGTCTTGACAGCGACCTTGACTCTTTCTTGGATAATTTGTTGAAGTAAGAGTAGAAGGCTGTTGATTGGTAATTGATGATTGACAATAGGTGATAAGCGATGGTTTTATTGCTATTTCCAATGTCTATATTCACAATAACTTCAATAATATTAGTTTAGCATGTCTTTGATATGCTGTAGTAAACGAGTAGACAAGTAAACAAGGAGATTTGCATTAGTTATTTAAGGCTTGTGAAGAGCGATTATCAAGAAAAACAAATCTCCTTGTTTACTCGTTTTTGTCTACTTGTCTATTGTTGAGAAAGTTGAAACTTGCGAAACTTCAGTTCTATAACAATAAGGATAAAAGAGTCAAAATTGAGAATACAATATTGCAAACATCTTAATTTTGGTTCATCCGGAATATGGAGCGATTTAATTGTGACGACACAAGGCTACGACTAACGATGCCAGCGAATATATACTCATTTACAATCGTAACACTAATGTCAGGAACTTGATATAAGTATCTGTCGCGTGCCTTGAAATAATCGTATCATGCCATGATATAACCATATTGTGCCTTGAAACAATCGTATCATGCCATGATATGATTGTTTTTACTGGATGTAAATCCCTCAAAATTCCGGATAAACCTTAATTTTGACTCTTTTGTCTTTATACCTCCTTTGGTTTCTTATATTTTGTCTTTATTTCGCTCTTACTGCCTCCTCAATGTCTTCCTTGTAGTTGAGTCCCTTGAGTCGGTAGATGTCGTGGATGTGAAGCATGCGGTTGAGGAAAGAGTCAAGATTGCGTTGCTCCTTTGGTGTCCACTGCACTTCGCTAAGAGCTGCGAGGCGTGGAAGAAGCTCCCATTCCAGTTTTTTTGAGTCAGCTACCCATTCTGTCCAAATGCAGCCTTCCGCACCTATGATATTCTTCTGTTCGCTTGCCGACAACTCTTCTCCAAGGCATGGATCAAGATTATAGACGCGCTCTATGCTCGGTATACCCTTGATTTGGTTTATTCGTGGGTTGCTGAAATAGAAGTTGGTGATTGGAGCCACTACCGTAGGATGACCTTCCTTGGCGGCCTTAACGCTTGCTTTCTTGCTTGTCCATCCTATTACTGTAATATCCTTGGATGGTGTGCCGTCGAGGATTTCGTCCCATCCAATCATCTTTCTGCCACGGGCACGGATTACTTTCTCCACCTCACCCATAAACCATGTCTGCAACTGGTCTTCCTTAGAGTGACCCTCGTAGTCCTTCAATCCCAGCTCAGCAATCTTAGTCTGGCATTGCTTGCACTCTTTCCAGCGTTCCTTCGGACACTCATCGCCGCCAATGTGTATGTAGGCAGAAGGGAAGATGTCCATAATCTCGTTGATCACGTCTTTGGCAAAGGCAAGTGTCCAAGGCTTTCCTGCACACATAACCTCGCGTATAACACCAAAGTCGCGACATACATCATACGGACCACCTGTGCATCCCAACTCAGGATATGCAGCAAGAGCCGACTGAATGTGTCCTGGCATGTCAACCTCGGGAATGACAGTCATGTAGCGTTCGGCTGCATAGCGTACAATCTCGCGGGCGTCTTCCTGGGTGTAGTATCCAGTAACAGGTTTGCCGTCATACTTTCCAGTGTTGTGTCCGAGAGTTGTCTCGCTTCTTACTGAGCCAATTTCCGTGAGCTTTGGGTATTTGTTGATAGCGATGCGCCATCCCTGGTCCTCGGTCAGGTGCCAGTGGAAATAGTTGATGTTGTGCATAGCAAACACGTCGATAAGCTTCTTCAGATAGTCTACGCTGAAGAAATGGCGACCACAGTCGATCATGAATGCACGATAGGGGAATCGTGGGGCGTCGGTGATTGATACCTGTGGCAGTTCTACTGATGCCGCATTCTTGGCAACAGGCAGAGCCTTCATCATTGTTTGCAGAGCATAGAACACTCCAGCATGAGTTGTGCCTTCAATGTTTACCACCTTGTTGGTGGCATTCAGACGATAAGCCTCGTCGCCTCCAGGCACGTTGGCTATTGTCAGACGAATCTGGTTGTTGCCCTTTCGTGTTGTGACAGAGCATTTGATGCCAGTCATCTCCTTGATATAGGAAGCGAGAAATTCGGCGTTGCGTTTCTGTTTCTCGTCCCCGTTGGCATACTGTATCGTTGTCTTGCCAGATACAATAAACGGTTGACCGTTGACTGTTTGTACCTGTTGTGGCAATGGTATGATTTGCCAGTTGCCCTTCTCGCGTGTAGCTGCCTGTGTGCATAGGCATACAAGCAACATCAGTGATGTTAAGATTTGTTTTAGCATGATTGAGCTTTTTGTTTTTATTGTTTGTTTTCTTAGCGTTTGCAAAGGTAGCTAAATTTTCTGACATTATGCCTCTCCATTCCTGTAAGCTGATGGTTGTACTTTATATGCATCCTTGAAACATTTGCTGAAATGGCGTTTCTCAAAATCGAACACAGAGAAACCGCGGTTTGTAATAAGCAGTATGTCGCGGTTGTTGAGTGTTGATGGTGAGGTGGCATAAACGCAGTCGCTAGTCAAGCCTTCTGTATCACCATAGGTTGTGAATGAGTTATAACGGAAATCTGCGACAGTCCGTCGGCTGGAGTCAGATGGTTGAAATATATGTTTTGCACCCTTGTGCAGAGGGCGAACATAAGGCAGATGAAGGTTAGAATGTTTCGGGTCATGATTATGTTTTTATTTGATGTAGAACATGTCAGTTAACAGTTTGTACCATTCCGACTTTGTGCCGTCGGCATTCATGATACATTGTTCGTCAGTGACAATTGTTGATGCTTTGGTGGCATGCTTGAACGCCACAAGATAGCGTTTTGGTTGTTTGCGAGGTGTGGTGCGTATGGCGCACCGCCGCGACATTGCAAGTCCTGCAAGATAAGCTTCTGCTGTGAACTGTGTAAGGCAGTCGAAAGGAATAACTGCACTGAATTCGCCGTCTTCATTGAGCAAACTTCTTACGGATACGAACAATTCGCGGTAGGGTAGTGTGTCGGCGTGTCGTGCAGTGGCTCTTTGTGAGTCGGGGTTCTTAAGACTGCCGGTAAAGAATGGCGGGTTGGAGATGATGGCGTCAAACTTCTCCTGTGCGCTGAACGACTGTATAGGTGTTTCCACGATATTCACCCGATCGGCAAATGGCGAGGCTTTCACGTTGTCGATAGCCTGTATAGCTGCCTCGTGGTCTATTTCCACTGCGGTAAGCCTCGCTTTGCCAAAGCGTTGGGCAAGCATGAGCGTTATCAGTCCTGTGCCCGTACCAATGTCGAGGATGTTGGCTCCGCCATGCGCCCATGCGCCGAGAAGCACACCGTCGGTACCCACCTTCATGGCGCAGCGGTCTTGATGGATGGTGAATTGGCGGAATGTGAACGATTGGTTTGACATGTTTGGTCTGATAAATTGATGGTTTTTATATTATTAATCAAGCTTATAGATTCAGTCTCTTTTGCAATGCTTTGCTCCAAGCTTGGAATTTGCGTTTGCTGTGGCTTATATCCATTCTTATGTCATGTATTTCGTTGAACAACTCTGCTGCTGCACTCTGTAGTGCGTTGGGCTGTCGTTCGCTGCGGTCGGCCGACGGATTGACAACAATCTTTATGCCCTTAGGCTTCAGTTCCACCTTTATGTCCTTGCCCGACATCACAGGGTCGCCGTCGTAGTGGATGACGCCTGGCTGGTCGCGGTGTATATGCAGCGTCTTGCATCTGAATGTCTTTATTTTCGAGCTTTTGTCGAGTGTCTTGTTGAACATGTCGATGCTTATCTGTGGTGCCTCAAGCAGGTCGAATGGCTCCATTATTATAACGTCCATAAGTCCGTCGCTCATAGAGGCCTGCGGTGCGATGTAGGCGTTGTTGCCATATTGTGAGGCGTTGGCGCAGGATATGAGGAACGCTTTGTAGCGTGTTGTACCGTTTTCGTCCTCGATGGTGTAGGTCTCGGGTTTGTACTTCAATCCTTCACGCAATACATTTTCTATATATGTAATTGGACCGCGCTTGCCAGCTTCGGCAAACTTCATGCTCACGAAGGCGTCGAAGCCCATGCCGCATGTGCAGAAGAAGGGATAATCGTTGATGATGCCGTAGTCGAGGTCGCGTATCTCGCATTTGTTGATCACCTCTATCGCTTTTCTCACATTGATAGGCAACAACAAGTGCCGTGCAAGACCGTTGCCCGATCCGCACGGAATGATGCCGAGAGCCGTTTGGGAGTGTACAATGCCACGTGCCACCTCATTCACGGTGCCGTCGCCACCTACGGCTACGACAACATCCACGCCTTCTTCCTTAGCTTTTGATGCTATTTCTGTGGCGTGTCCGGCATATTGTGTGACGGCAATTTCATAGTCAAAATTTTCATGGTCGATTGTGTCGGCTATGATGTCGGGTATGGCTGCCTTGTCGGAAGTTCCCGATTTGAGGTTGATTATGAAAACAGCTTTTTTCTTCATAAGTATTTAAAAAATATGATATATTCAGATTACAAAGTTACGAAATTTAAGTTTTATACGTTGTTTTTCTGATTTAAAAATGCGAAAAAGTCATATTTCTTGGAAAAATATAATTTATATTGGTTTTTATTTGTAACTTTGCGCCTTGGAAATAACAATAATGGGTTTACAAACCTATACAAATATTAAAATGGGACAATTACAGGAAAAATACAAGAGCTATCGTCTTCCGCAGAAATATATGGCAGAAGGCGTGTATCCCTATTTTCGTGAGATTACGAGCAAGCAGGGCACAGAGGTAGAAATGGGCGGACATAAGGTGCTTATGTTTGGTTCTAATGCTTACACCGGACTTACGGGCGACCAGCGCATCATTGACGCCGCTAAGGATGCCCTCGACAAGTATGGTTCTGGTTGTGCAGGAAGCCGTTTCCTCAACGGAACTCTTGATTTGCACGTTCAGCTCGAAAAGGAACTTGCCGAGTATATCGGCAAGGATGAGACATTGTGCTTCTCAACTGGTTTCTTCGTTAACTCAGGTGTTCTCGCCGTAGTTGTTGGTCGTGGCGACTATATCATCTGCGACGACCGCGACCACGCAAGTATCGTAGATGGACGTCGTCTCTCATTTGCTACGCAGCTCCACTACAAGCACAACGATATGGAGGACCTTGAGCGCGTGCTCAAGAATCTGCCACACGAGGCTGTGAAGCTTATCGTGGTTGATGGTGTATTCTCTATGGAGGGTGATTTGGCCAACCTGCCTAAGATTGTTGAGCTTAAGCATAAGTATAACTGCTCAATTATGGTTGATGAGGCTCACGGTCTTGGTGTGTTCGGCAAGCAGGGACGTGGTGTATGCGACCACTTCGGACTTACCGACGAGATAGACCTTATTATGGGCACATTCTCTAAGTCGATGGCAAGTATAGGTGGATTCATCGCTGGCGATAAGGACACTATCAACTATTTGCGTCACACATGCCGCACCTATATCTTTAGTGCTTCAAACACTCCTGCTGCCACAGCTGCTGCACTTGAGGCTCTTCACATCATCAAGAAGGAGCCAGAGCGCATTGAGAAACTTTGGAAGGTGACCAACTATGCGTTGCGCCGCTTCAAGGAGGAAGGTTTTGAGATTGGCGAAACAGAGAGCCCCATTATTCCGCTTTATGTTCACGACGTTGACAAGACATTCCATGCAACAGCCAAGGCTTTCGAATATGGCGTGTTTATCAACCCGGTTATTCCTCCGGCTTGCGCACCTCAGGACACTCTTGTACGTTTTGCACTTATGGCCACTCACACAGAGGAGCAGGTGGAGCGCGGTGTACAGATACTGAAACGTGTGTTCAAGGAGCTTGACATCATCAAGGACTAAGTCTCTGAAAAGAACATAATTTTCGAACATTCGAAAATTATATAATTTATATACGGGTATTAACGACTCTAATCCTATAGAATCGTTAATGCCCATTTTTCTTATACAATAATAAGATGCTCAAATCGTATGGTAAAACCAATGAATAAGCATGAAAATCATAAAAATGATAATTTTCTTTGATTTTTATGCCGAAAAATTTGCGTGTACCAATAATTATTTATACCTTTGCACTCGCTAAAGAAAAACGGGGTGTAGCGCAGTCCGGTAGCGCGCCTGGTTTGGGACCAGGTGGTCGCAG
>DAVZIG010000012.1:0-41085 GCA_052273435.1 Prevotella sp. | reverse complement strand
ATATATATAAATAATTTAGATCACTTACTTATAGTTTTTATTAATATGATGGATAAAAAAGTTTTTATTAATATGATGGATAAAAAAGAAACGCCCATTACACGATTAAAAAATTAACTATAATTACAATGTGTAATGGTCGTTAATAATTTACTCTCGTCTAATGAGCGTTCCTCTTATCCTCGTGTCTTTATTTCTTTCTGTCTTCCTCAATGAATCGCAACAGATGCTCCACAGCCTCGCTCTCGGGAATAGCCTTCTCCACACACATCTTCTGCTTGTAGAGAGAAATCTTGCCCGGTCCGGCACCTACATATCCGTAGTCGGCATCAGCCATTTCGCCAGGTCCGTTGACTATGCAACCCATGATACCAATCTTCAAACCCTTCATGTGAGCCGTAGCGGCCTTTATCTTGGCTATTGTGGAACGCAGGTCGTAGAGTGTTCTTCCGCATCCCGGACATGAAATATACTCTGTTTTGGATGTGCGCAGGCGTGCAGCCTGAAGGATGGCAAACGATGTGTCGGCAATGTCGCGCACGGTGATATCGCCATCGTTCATCAGCCAGATGCCATCAGTAAGTCCGTCGATCATCAGCGCACCCATATCAGCGGCAGCCTCAAGCTGGAAATCGGCCTTCTCCTCAGCCTTGTGGCGATACATCTGAGCAAAGACAACGGGATTGAACAATCCGTTTGTCCACAGTTCGTGAGTCAAAGCACGTTGCTCGCCGAGCTTGTTCTGCTGATTGCTGACAGCCACCACCACCACTTCGGGATGAGCCTTGAGACAAGCAAGATATTCCTCAGACGGAGCGCCAAGCTGCAGCACGAGGAACTTAACCTCTGCCTTGACACCCGAAATGAACGGAGTGGCGTTGTAGGGGAATATAGGATAGGTGTCCTTCTCACCGTTGTAGGCGTTGTAGTCCACGATATATTTCTGTCCCTCCACGCGGTTTTCGGGCAGCTTGGAGCCACAGTAGATGTAGTCGGGAGTCATATCTGGATTGAAGTTCACGGCATTGCCGGCATCCTTACCGTTGGGCAACGAGGCGATGACAACGGGAGCGTTTGATCCGCCTATTCCACCCGCGGCACGTGTCTTGCGACGCTCAGGGCGCAGCCAGTCGAAATCCGGCGACTCAGTAGCCGGAACCATAAGATGTCCCTCGCGCTTTGTGATGTAGTCGACAAGATGACGGGCCACCGGAATCTCAGCCTCCGGCTCCTCGCTAAGGCTCACACGGATAGTGTCGCCAATACCGTCGGCGAGCAATGCTCCTATGCCCACAGCACTCTTGATACGTCCGTCCTCACCCTCGCCAGCCTCTGTCACTCCAAGGTGAAGAGGATAGTGCATGTCGGCCTTGTCCATCTCGGAAACGAGCAAGCGCACGGTGCGCACCATTATGACGGTGTTGGAGGCCTTAATGGAAATCACAACATTGTCGAACTGCTCCTTCTTGCAGATGCGCAGAAACTCCATGCAACTCTCCACGATGCCCTCGGGAGTATCGCCATAGCGAGACATGATGCGGTCGGACAAAGACCCGTGGTTCACGCCGATGCGCACAGCTGTGTGGTGCTCCTTACATATATTAAGGAAGGGAACGAAGCGTTCCTCAAGTTTCTTCAGTTCTTCGGCATACTCCTCGTCGGTGTATTCAATCTTCTTGAACACACGAGCCGGGTCGACATAGTTGCCGGGGTTCACACGCACCTTCTCGGCATAGAGTGCAGCCACATCGGCAACATTTGCATTGAAGTGAACATCAGCAACAAGAGGAGTGTCGAAACCGTCGGCACGCAACTGCGCATTAATATTCTTCAGATTCTCAGCCTCGCGGCGGCCTTGTGTAGTGAGACGCACAAGCTCGCCGCCAGCCTTGATGATGCGTTCAGCCTGCTCCACACACGCAGCGGTGTCGTTGGTGTTGGTGGTGGTCATCGACTGAATGCGTATTGGGGCATCGCCACCGAGCTGTATGTTGCCCACCTGAACGGGCGACGAGGAGCGGCGGCGATAGTTGAATAAGTCGATCATTTAGTTTACTTTGTATTCATACTTTATTTCGGCAAGGTCCTTATTGGCCTTTTCAATCTTTGCGCCAAGTCCAGCCTTGTATTCTTCCATCTTCTTTGCCACTTCCTCGTCGCAGAGTGAAATCATCTCGCAAGCAAGGATTGCGGCGTTCATGGCACCGTTAACACCCACTGTGGCAGTAGGGATACCCGGCGGCATCTGGATGATTGAGAGCATGGCGTCCAAACCATCAAGCATACCCTTGATAGGCACACCGATAACTGGCAGCGGTGTGTTGGCTGCGATAACTCCAGGCAAGGCTGCTGCCATTCCTGCAGCGGCAATGATGACCTTAATGCCACGGTCTTTTGCGCCTTTAGCAAAACTTTCCACTGCGGCGGGAGTGCGGTGGGCTGACAAGGCGTTTACTTCGAAAGGAATCTGCATGTCGTTCAAGAAATTGCATGCCTTTTCCATAACGGGCAGATCGGATGTGCTGCCCATGATGATGCTGACTAATGGAGACATAAAAATTAATTATTAGAAAGCCCCACTCCCTGCCCCTCCACCATAAGAAGTGGAGAAATGTGTAGAGTTGAGCCTTGGTTTATTATATATTTATTATTCGTATTATCTATTTTCCCCCTCACAGCATATCGTTCCCCTCCCTACGGGAGAGGTGTTGGGAGGGGCTTACAACCCCAATATAACAGTATAGGCCACTACCAATCCCAGCAGGAAGCCATAGCACACCTGCCTAAGCGAGTGTTGTCGGAGAATCATACGGCTCGTACCTACCATTCCTGCAAGAACTATTACCACACAAAGCCAACCGATAGGGTTGAAACCAAAAATCATGGAGAAGGCTTGCAACGCACCAGCCACACCGCCTATGGCAGCCGTGTGGGTGGATATTTTCCACCACACATTAATCAATGCGCATAGAATCTGTATTACGAGTGCCGCCATGAGTATGTTGCTCATAAAGTGGGGAATGTTGAAGCGGTGCATCACGTAGTAGCACACGAAATAGCTCACTATGGAGAGCAGGTAAGGCACCACTCGGCGCTCCTTCTTGCCAAGCTCTATCAGAGTCCACCCGTGGTAGTTGCGGTAGAAATGTATGAGGAGTGTAGGCACAAGGATAGTGAACAGATAGACAAGAGCAAGCACCGTGAGCTTATATGCCCACGGCATCAGACTGAGATAGCTGAATGTGAAGAGAGCTATCAAGCCGACGAGCGACAGATAGAATGGCGTGAACACCATGCTGAGCACTCTGGCAGCCAAGATTATATTCTTTTCTTTCATCAATTCTAAACTCAAAATTCAAAATATCCTAACTCTTTCTAAGTCTTGCCACTGGCAGCCCCAGCTGTTCGCGGTATTTTGCCACTGTGCGCCGTGCTATTGGGAATCCCTGCTTGGCGAGAGCCTTCGTTAGGGCATCGTCGCTCATTGGCTTTTTCTTGTCTTCGTTGTTGATTAGTTCTTTTAGCGCAAGCTTTATCTTGCGTGTCGACAGCTCCTCGCCCTCGTCGGTGGTGTAGCCGTCGGAGAAGAAGAAGCGCAGTGGGAAAGTGCCCCAATTGGTCTGTGCGTATTTGATGTTGCTCACACGCGATATTGTAGAGATGTCGAGTCCGGTCTTGTCGGCAATATTCTTTAGAATCATCGGCTTCAAGTCGGCCTCGTCGCCGTCTTGGAAGAATCGGCGTTGCCAGTCGATAATGGCTTGCATGGTGACACTAAGCGTGCGTCGGCGCACCTTTATCGCCTCTATGTATCCACGCGCACGCTCCACCTTCTCCTTGGCATAGAGCAGAGCCTCCTTGTCGCGTCGCGACATTGCGGCCTTGTTGTTCTTGTAAGTCTCCATCATTTCGGCAAACGACGGTGAGACCTTAAGCTCCGGAATGTTTCCACCATTGAGAGTGAACGTCACGTTGCCGTCATCGTCGGTATCCACGATGAAGTCGGGTGTTATCTGTTGCAGATTGCGTCCTTCGGTCTCGCCGAGCGACGAGCCAGGCTTTGGATTGAGTCGGCGCAACTCTGCCTGCACACGCTCAGCAGTATCAATATCCACACCGAGAGTAGCGCGTATCTTGTCGAAATGCTTCTTTGTGAACTCGTCGAAGCATTCGGTTATCACCTTCTGCATCAATGGTTTTATCGTGTCGTTGGGGCGTCGCTTAATCTGAAGCAGCAAGCATTCCTGCAACGAATGCGCTCCGATGCCTGCAGGGTCGAAAGTCTGAAGGATACGTATCACGCGGTCGACATCCTCCGTAGAGCAGTCAATGCCGTGGTAAATGGCAAGCTCGTCGCTTATCGACTCGCTGTCCTTTCGGAGGAGTCCGTCGCTGTCGAGCGACCCTATCACATATTCCATGATTTGCTGGTCCTTCTCCGACAGTTCTGTCTCTCCCATTTGCTCCTTGAGTTTATCATAAAAAGAGGTAGTGTCGCCGTAGACCATCTCTTCATAGTCGGCAGAGTCGGCTCCAGCCCCACCAGTATATCCAGCAGTAGGCATGTCGTCGGAGCCTTCACCAATACGCTCAAGTGCAGCGGTGAGAGCATCGTCACGCTCCTCGCGCTCGTTCTGTGCGGAGAAGTCATCGGCAGAACCCTCTGACCCATCTGAATGAGAATCGTCGCCGTAGGATGCTGTAGAGTCGGAGCCTTCCACATGGCCACCGTCGAACACATCGTCTGGCGAGGATGTTTCGAGGGCAGGATTGTCGTCGAGTTCGGCGTTTACATTCTGCTCAAGCTCAGTAAGCGGCATTTCGAGCAGATGTACTTGTAGCATCTGCTGCTGCGATAGACGCTGCACCTGCTGTAGCTTCTGCTCTTGGGTTTGGATGAGTTTCTGTGACATTGTTTTTTTTGTTTTAAGCCGTTAGGCAAAATATTGTTTCAGTTTCTCGACATTATTCTGAAGCAATTCTGGCTGGTTGTAATAACATTGCCAAAGGCGTTGTGCCTCGTCGTTGATAGGAGATGAGGGCAGCGGCTTGCGCTTGAGAATAGGGTCGAAAGTCTGGTAGATGTTGAGCACATTCACAACCTCTTCTGGTTTCACACCGAGCAGACTGGCTGTGTCGAGCACTTCAGGAGTCTCGCTCACCATAGTATTAGGTGTAAGCTCAAAATAGAGGTTCAGAATTATGGTGAGCATTACCGGAGTTATGTCTGAAGAATCGTCGATAGGTCGATAGTCGCGCTCGAATGGCTGCGTTGTCGCCACACCATCATAAAAAAGCCCCGGATCGCCAAAACCAGACATCTGCCTAAGCTGCTTCACATCGCATGCCAATCGTCGTTGGTTATTGGCATATTTATTCCACAGCCTCTGCAGCGACGGTGTGGCATGTCGTTCGAGCACACGCATCTGTTCGCGAATGGTTTTGGGCGGTATATGAAGCTCTAAGCCCAATTCCACTACCGGGTGTGAGTATTCTGATTTCACACCTACGGGTTTCTTCTGATATAGTTGCATTACGAGCAACCAGTAGTCGTCAGACCATAGAGGATGATTTGCCATAGTGATGAAGCATTGTTACTAATTGCAAAGTTACTGAAAGTCTTGCACAAAAAGTGAAGCTTGCTTAAACTTTTTGTCGAGACGCATCGTAACTTCTACAAAGTTACTGAAAGTCTTGCACAAAAAGTCAAGCTTGCTTAAACTTTTTTATATTTCCACAATAAACGTCGTGTGAAAACCCGCAACGGGAGTGTCGGCCAGCCATAAGTCGCCACCACACGCTATCATCATTTGTCGTGCAAGCGAGAGACCTATGCCTTGTCCTGTTTTCTTGGTTGTGAAGAAGGGGATGAATATCTCGCGCGCCACTTCCGGGGCTATCCGTTGTCCGTCGTTGCTTATAAGTAGCCGTGTGACAGACTTGCCATTGTCGGCATTATGATTAGTTCCTTCGTCGTCGGCTATGCGTACGTCTATCGAGCCTGCTCCTGCCTCAATGGCGTTCTTGATGATATTGGTAGCCACTTGGCGCAACATTCCTTGGTCGGTGTTTACCGTGGCGACGTTGTTGAGGTCCACGTGCCACTTGACGTCGGGATAAAGCGCCGACATTGTATATATAAAATGTGGAAGGTCGAGAGGCTTCACGTCTGCCGGTTGCAGTTGTGTGAGTTTGCGGTAGCTGTCTACAAATGTCGACAGACCGAGACTTGTTTCGTAGATGGCGCGCATTCCCTCTTCGAGAGGAGTGTCCTTGACGAGCGGCGAGGCGATGTAAGCCTGTGTGATGCTCTGGATGGGAGCCACCGAGTTCATAATCTCGTGTGTGAGCACACGTGTGAGCCTTTGCCACGATTCCACCTCGCTACGTGCGAGCAGTCGGTTTATCTCGCCACCCATGTCGTTGAGAGCCAGCTGGAGGTCGCGCTCACCCGGAAACAAGCGGTCGGCAGGCAGACGGAAAGTGAAGTCACGGTTGCGTAATGCCTCGCGCATCAGTCGGGCACGGAGCGAGAGAAGGCGCTGGTGGCGCCATTGCCAAAAAATGAGCACAACGATGATTACAGCCAAAACAATTATTGCAACATTCATTTCTTCAGCTTTTTATATAATGTCTGTCTTGTAATGCCCAACATCTCGGCGGCACGGCTCATGTTGCCATGACATTGCTCCACGGCCCGCTGCACATGTTCATGCTCCATCTGTTCGAGCGGAAGCACCTCGCGGTTCTTGTCGATAGCGTCGTGTAGAGTGGCTATAAGTTTGTCGTTGTCCCAAGGCTTTGTCACGAAGTCGGCTGCCCCATACTTCAGTCCTTTTACTGCCAGCTGCACATCGGCATAGGCAGTAATAAGGATGACTGGCGTATTGGGATATAGCTTCTTTATTGTGCGCAGCCAAAAGAGTCCGTCTTGTCCCGAATTTACTCCAAGCGAGAAATTCATGTCAAGCAGCACAGCCTCCACATTATCCTCCTTGGCGAGTGTCGCCACGAGAGAATCGGGCGAAGAAAGCGTGACAATGCGCTCAAAATCCATTGCAAGACAAATCTTCAAGGCTGTGAGAATGGCAGAGTTGTCGTCGACAACTACTATTGTTTTATATGGATAGTTCATACATTTTTCGTCATTATCATTTACAAAGATTACTCTCGACCCCGAAGTTGCCCTTTTTTTTCTTGATGAAATCCGAATTGGCCAAACAGAGCAGACATTTCGTCAAAAGTAAAATCTTTTGGTAAACCATAAAACCTTTTCAGCAATTTGTCTTTTTTATTCATTTAATTATTATTTACTTGCAAATGTAACTAAAATTAGTTGCGTTGCAAATCTTTTGCACGAATTTAACATTGTTTGTGGCAGAGCAACACAGCCTCAAGCCGCAGACTTGTACTGTATGATTTTCATACACTTTTCGGCATATCTGCGTCAGAAAGGACATATTCTTTAAAAAAAACAGACTTCCCGCCATTGATTATCCCTAAATTTGCATTGTCAAAAAAAACAAAACAACGATAAAATGAAGCGACTATATTCAATGATATTCACTCTTGCTATCGGACTTCAGCTCCACGCTGCCGAGCCATGGACCGTGGAGCGTTGCATGCAGTATGCAGCCGATCACAGCCATGCGGTACGTCAGCAGAGGTTTGCCCTCGACGACAGCCGAGCTGCTAAGACACAAGCCATCGGAGCCTTCCTGCCCAATGTCTACGGCTCGGTATCGGGACAGATGAACTTCGGACGTGCCATTGACCCAGAGACCAACACCTATACGGATGTCAGCACATTATATAATGGTTATGGTCTGCAGGCTTCGCTCACCGTCTTCGACGGACTTCAACGCTACAACGAGCTGCGCATGGCCAAGGTGAATGTGGCTATGGGGCGCAGCGGCGTAAGGGTTGAGAAGGACGATGTGGCTCTTAAGGTGTACAAGGCTTACATGGATTTGGTGTATTGCCTGGGAGCTATCGACCAAACCACGAAGAAGCGTGACGAGAGCCGCGCCTTGCTCCACCAGACCGAGGTGATGGCTGAGGTGGGACAAAAGAGCGACGCCGACGTTGCGCAGATGCGTGCCACGCTTGCTGCCGACGAATATGAGTTGACCCACATGCAGAGTCAGACAACAAAGGCACAACTCGCATTGAAACAGCTGATGAACTTTCCTGCCGACTCCACGCTCAACGTCGTTCAGCCCACATTCAATTATGAGGCGGAACAGACTATCGAGGAAAGTCCTGCACAGATATCTGAATACGCTGCTATGGCGAACCCACGCATCATTAAGGCGCAACAGGCTGTAGAGGCAGCCAGATTCAGTCTGCGTGCGGCGCATGGCGCATTGCTTCCTACGCTCTCTCTCTCTGGTGGCGTGTCCACCTCGTTTTATAGAAATATGGACAAAGGAGGACACGCCTCCTTTTCCCAACAATTCAAGAACAATGCCGGCGAATTTATCGGATTGTCGCTATCGATACCGATATTCAATCAACTATCAACATCATCGACCATCCACCGACGCAAGATTGCTCTCGACCAGGCTCGCGATAATCTTGAATACGAACAGTCGGAGCTGCACCGAGTCATTATAGAGGCTGCATCGGATGTGGAGAACAGCACCAAGGAAGTGGCCAAGATGCAGGAGCAGGTAGAAGCCGACAGCCTTGCGGCTCATCTCACCACACGCAAATATGAGGAGGGACTTGCCTCGTCGATAGACGTGAAAACGGCTGCCGTGACGCTGTTGCAGAGCAGAGTGAAACTGCTGCAGAGCCAACTGACCATGGCTTACAACAAGAAGCTTTTAGCATATTATAAAGGAGAAAAATTATGGACCGACCAATAGAAAAGAAATCATTCCTACGCCGCTACATCGGGTATATAGCAGCGGCAGTGGCAGTTGTGGCATTGCTCATGTGGATTGTCTTCGGAAGCACAGCGAGCACAATGACCATCAACAGCAACGACGTGACCGTGAGCGACGTGACCCGTGGCAAGTTCGACGATTATGTGAGGCTCAACGGACAGGTGGTGCCTATCCAGGTGGTGCAGATTTCGCCCGAAGAGGGAGGCATCGTGAGAGAAAAGGTTGTTGAGGAAGGCACGCGCGTAAAAAAAGGCGACGTGATATTGCGACTGAGCAACAGCAACCTCGATCTGCAGATTCTCAACGCCGAGGCTGAGCTTGCCGAGAAGCAGAACTTGCTGCGCAACACACAAGTGACCATGCAGCAAGACCGATTGAACAACCGCACCGAACAAGCCTCGCTCGACATGGACTGCGAGCGGAAGCTACGTGCCTACCAACAGAACTCACGACTCTACAAGGAGAAACTCATAAGCAAAGAGGTGTTTCTGCAAAGCCGTGAAGACTACAACCTCGCCTTGCGCAAGCAGCGACTCATAGGTCAGCGACTGAAGCAGGACAGCCTCTACCGCCATGTGCAGATGGCTCAGATGGAGGACAATCTCGACAATATGCGCAAGAACGTGCTGCTGGTGCGTGAGCGCAAGAACAAGTTGGAGGTGCGCTCTGCCATCGACGGAGAACTTGGATTGCTCGACGTGGAGCTGGGACAGAACATTCAGGCAGGACAGAACATAGGTCAGATAAACGACCTCAGCGACTTCAAGATTGAGGCCAAGATTGACGAGCACTACATCGACCGCGTGCGTCCCGGACTCACAGCCACAATAACCAGAGACGGCAAGGAATATAAGCTGCGTGTGCGCAAGGTCTATCCCGAAGTGCGCAACGGCTCGTTCCGCACAGACTTTGTGTTCGTAGGCTCACGTCCATCACAGATGCGTAGCGGACAGACCTACTACGTGGAGCTTGCTCTCGGCAAGTCGTCGCAGGCCACACTCGTTCCACGTGGCACATTCTTTCAGACCACAGGTGGCAACTGGATTTTCGTGCTCGACCGTTCGGGCAAGAAGGCTTATCGTCGCAACATAAGCATTGCACGACAGAACCCGCAATATTATGAGGTGACGCAAGGTCTGGAGCCTGGCGAACGTGTTATAACCAGCGGTTACGAAGCTTTTAAAGACAACGAAGTATTAATTTTAAAGTAATTCTTAGCAAGCCTTTGCAAGACCCTGCAAGGCTTAGGTAGGCCCAACAAGGCTTAAGTAGGCCCAGTAAGGCTTAGGTAGGCTTAGAAAAAAAACTATAGACTATGATAAAGACAGACAACCTTACCAAAATCTTCCGCACCGAGGAAGTGGAGACCGTTGCTCTCAACGGTGTTAGCATTAACGTCGAAGACGGCGAGTTTGTAGCCATTATGGGACCGAGCGGTTGCGGCAAGTCTACCCTGCTCAACATCCTCGGCCTGCTCGACAATCCCAACAGCGGTGAGTATTGGCTCGACGGCGACCCCGTGGCTAAGCTCAAGGAGAGCGAGCGCACAAAATATCGCCGCGGTCGCATAGGCTTTGTATTCCAGAGCTTCAATCTTATCGACGAGCTTACTGTAGAAGAGAATGTCGATTTGCAGTTGCGCTACATCGGAGTGCCAGCCAAGGAGCGTCGCGAGCGTGTCACGGAGATATTGCGCAAAGTAGGACTGAGCCAGCGTGCCAAGCACTATCCGCAGCAACTATCTGGCGGACAGCAGCAGCGTGTGGCTATAGCACGTGCCGTAGTAGGAAAGCCTAAGCTGATACTTGCCGACGAGCCTACTGGTAATCTTGACTCTAAGAGTGGACTTGCCGTAATGGAACTCCTCTCGCAGCTCAATGCCGAGGGAACGACCATCGTGATGGTGACCCACTCACAGCACGACGCTATGATGGCAAATAGAATTATCAATTTGTTCGACGGACAGGTTGTAGACAATAACAATATTCTTTAGGAGGATAGCGTATGAAAAGCTTATTATACATGTTTCGTCGCTACCGCCTCGCCACCCTGCTCAATCTCCTGGGCTTGGGTGTAGCCGTAGCCACGTTCTATCTGTTCATGACGCAGGTGATATACAACCGCACCTACAACCACAACATCCACGACCACGAGCACATGTACCGCTTGGAGATATATGGCACTTTTGGCGACGAATGGGGAGCTAACATCTGCCGCCCGTTCGTGACATTGCTAAAGGATATACCGCAGGTTAAGGCCGCAACATACGTCACTCTGTATTTCAATCAGACCGAAGTGAAGATTGCCGACCGCACCGTGACTGTGCCGCTTGTATTCATGGGCAAACCAGGCATCGAGTTCTTCACGGGCAAGCTGCTTTCAGGCTCAAGCAAGACATGGGGCAATGGATACAACGTCATAATTAGCCGAAGTACAGCCGAAAAGATGTTTGGCACAGCTAACGCCACAGGCAAGACGTTTGAAGTCGTCAATAACAATGGTGACAAAGTTTCAATCACCGTGGTAGGAGTGAGCGAGGATATGCCCGACAACTGCACACTGCCAAACGGTGTGTACATGTGTGAGGAAGAGAGTGTGCTGGATGAATGGAGCGAATGGAGCTATAATGTCTATTTGCGACTTGACGATGGTGTCAACCCTGAGAAGGTGGAGCACGCCCTTAAACTCGCCTTTATGAAGGCCAACGGCTATAGCGAGAAAGACGAGAAGAGGTTTGACAAGGAGACCAACATGAAGTTCCGCATCACTCCCGTTGACGACATCTATTTCTCTGGCGTAGGTCCGAACGACCGTGGCAATCGTGGCTTGGTGAATGTCCTGACCGTTGCGTCGGCGTTCGTGCTGTTCATCGCCATGCTCAATCTGCTCAACTTCTCGCTTTCTGAGGTCCCGATGCGTATGCGAGGCATCAACACACGCCGTGTGATGGGAGCTTCTGTAGGAAGTTTGCGAATGAAGATTATATTGGAGAATGTGGTCTTTGCCTTTATAGGATTGGTTATAGGCATTCTGCTTATTGTTGCCTTCCAGCGTAGCGAGACCTGCATGAAGCTCGTTTCGGGCGACATCCATTTCGCTTCGCACATGGTTCTTACTGTGCTAATGGCTGTTTCGGCTCTCATCGTGGGAGCATTGGCGGCAGTAGTTCCAGCATTCTACAGCACATCGTTTGCTCCGGCAATGGTGCTTAAAGGCTCGTTCGGACTCTCGCCACGCGGCAGGCAGCTGCGCATGGCTATTATGGCTGTGCAGTTTTGCGTGGCTTTCGCCTTGGCAATATACATAGGAGTGATGTCGAGTCAGTCGAGCTACATCTTCAACAGCGACTACGGATTCAACAAGAACGAAGTGTTCTATGCATTGCTGTCGAAAGAGGCTCAGGCCAAGAAAGAAGCCGTGCGTGCCGAACTGAAGAAGCTTCCGTTCGTAGAAAGCGTCGGTTTTGCGCAGAATGCCATCGGCACAAGTGACGGTTATATGAGTTGGGGACGTGGCGATGACGAGCATCACATATCGCTTCAGGTGTTGCCGTGCGACTATGAGTATCTGCGCACAATGCAGCTGAAGATTGTTGAGGGTCGCGACTTCCGCGAGTCGGACATGAAGACGGGTGCCTATGTGCTCAACAAGGCTGCCATGGCACAATATAAATGGTTTGTTGTAGGCGACTCTATTGGTCGTCAAGGCAACTGGGGAAGTCAGTCGAATTATAACATAGTGGGCGTTTGCAACAACTTCAAGCTCAAATCGATGCGCTGCGACAACAGCAATGTGGCTGTGGC
The DNA here is from genome assembly GCA_052273435.1 of Prevotella sp. Classification (GTDB taxonomy): domain Bacteria; phylum Bacteroidota; class Bacteroidia; order Bacteroidales; family Bacteroidaceae; genus Prevotella. Next base: position 28,391 of record DAVZIG010000012.1, on the reverse strand, counting down.
ATTCATCATCTTCGGTCCGGACATGGCTGAGTGGGGCGACCGCTGCAATCAGGTGTTCGTGCGCGTGGCTAAGGGTCAGGACAAGATAGAGGCAAAGCATCGCATAGCCGAGGTGCTGAACAAGTTGGACGGATCGCAGAAGTATGAGATGAATTTCCTTGACGACGACTTGCAGCAAACCTACGTCGAGGAGTTTCGCTTCATCTCGCAGGTGAAGCTCTTCGCCATCATCTGCATCATAATAACCATAATAGGTGTGTTCTCGCTGACGATGTTCGAGACTGAATACCGCCGCAAGGAGATAGCCATACGCAAGGTGATGGGCTCCTCGGTAGGCTCCGTAGTTCGTCTGTTTGCCATGCGCTACGCCGTGCCGCTCGTCGTGGCATTTATCGTGGCAGCTCCAGCGGGATGGTGGCTCAGCAACGGGTGGCTGCAGAGCTTCGCCGAGCATACGCCAATACATTGGTGGCTCTTCCCCGTGGCATTCTTAATGGTGTCGGTAGTGGTGATTGCTACTGTGGTGGTGCAGTCATGGAGAGTGGCAAGAGCCAATCCTGTGGAGAGCATAAAGACGGAATAAAAAATGTTCCATCACTACAAATAAAACATGAACCTAAAAAAACACGGCAATTACGAGGAAATCTTCCTTGCAATTGTCGTGTATTCTTTTCAGTCGTATAATGTACTTTATACTTTTTAAAGTGCAATGGACGTTCGTTTACACAAGGTAGCGGGCAAGTTTCTCAACGGCACGTGCCCTATGCGAGATACCGTTCTTGATGTCCATTCCCAACTGTGCGAACGACTCTTCATAGCCCTCGGGCACGAAGATAGGGTCGTAGCCGAAGCCCTCAGTACCCTGCTTCTCCTTGGCTATCGTGCCTTTCACTACGCCCTCGAACAGAGTATAATCAGCCACATCTGCCTTGCGTGCAAGGCAGATGACTGTGCGGAACTGTGCACAGCGGTCGTCCTTGTCGGTAAGGCAGCGCAGGAGCTTCTGCATGTTGGCCTCCGAATCGTGGTCGGTGCCCTCGGCATAACGAGCCGAATGAACGCCAGGCTCACCTCCAAGCGACGGCACCTCAAGACCAGTGTCATCGGCAAAACAGTCATAGCCAAAGTTCTCCACTATATATCTTGCCTTCTGGATGGCGTTGCCCTCAAGCGTGTTGGCAGTCTCGGGAATGTCGGCGTAGCAGCCGATGTCGTTAAGCGACAAAATCTCGAAACGCGAGCCGAGTATAGAGCGTATCTCATCGAGTTTGTGCTTATTGTTGGTTGCAAATACTATCTTCATCGTTTTCTATTTTTTCTTTTCTTTCTCCTTTTTCACTTTCACCTTAATCTGGTCGAATCCCTCGCCATACACGCCTATGACGCTACTCTGCGACACAAACGCGCGTGGGTCGATCATTTTTATAAGTCGGAAGATGAGCACCGACTCTGTCTTCTTTGCCAACAGACAAATCACCTTCATCTCGCTGCCCGTATACCAGCCGTGGCCGTCGAGTATGGTGAGTGTGTGGTCGGTCTTCTCGGTGATGGCCTTGGCTATCTTCTCATACTCTCGCGAGAAGATGAAGAACTGCACCGACTCGCGGCGGGCGTTCATCACATAGTCGAGCATGAAGCACTCGATGACCATGGTGCAAAGACCGAACACCACCTTGTGGCAACGCTGAAGCTCCTCGCCAAACTGTGGGATGAAGAGACATGAGCCGATGATGCAGAGGTCTACGCCGATGAGCACTGTGCCAAGCGAGAAGTCGTGGAACTTGTTCACCACGGCGGCTATGATGTCTGTGCCGCCCGTTGAGCCATTATGCAGGAACACCACGGCAAGCGACGTTCCGGTTATCATACATCCTATGATGAGCGACATGAACTCCTGGCCAGGTCCGAGCACCTGATAGAAATTGCCATCGGGACCCGTCATCAGCTTCTGCGCACCCCATAGCAGGAACGAGAGGAAGAAAATGGCATAGATGGTCTTCATCATGAACTTGAAGCCAAGCACCTTTAGCGCCACCACAAGCAGCAAGAAGTTGATTACGAAATAGCTGTACTCAATGGGAATCTTCGTGGCATAGAAGATAATGGCTGACATACCCGTCACGCCGCCCGTCACAATCTCGTAGGGCAACAAAAACACGGTCCAGCCAAACGTGTAAAGCATTAGTCCGAGGCTAATCCAAATGTAGTCCTTAGCCTCCTGCCAGATAATACGATGGTCAAGGGTCATAATATTTTTATTTTTAGCTTTCGCAAAGTTACATATAAACATTCAGACTGCAACAAAAAAATAAAAATAAAATAAAATAAAAATACAAGAAAAATACGTGGAAAGGATTTTGCAAACTCTCTCGGCAGGAAAAATTATCTCTCTCGGCAGGAAAAAAAAACTCTCTCGGCAGAGAGTAAAATCAAAATGTGGATAAGCCATAAAATGTCGAAACTGTCATTAAAAAACTGTCACGAATGTCATTAAGAAAAGAAGAAGTAGAAAAATTCTCAATCTGTTTTTCTTAATGACATTCGTGACAGTTTTAATTAATGACAGTTTATCATCCTCACACTATAGACGAGCAAAGGTTATACTTTTAATTATCAACAAGTTAGACCACTTACACAATCTTTGCAAGCAGCTTCAACAGCAATGTTTGGATTTCATTTACTCATGTTAATCCCTATCTTTCTTGGTCAATATATTGCTATTTTTGCACAAAAAGATATTTCTATCTATATAAAAACCAACTAAAAATCATCACAAAACTTGTTTTCCTATAGACTTTGACGAAAAAGAAGTTGTTTTCTTTCAAAACATACTCTATTTTCTGGGTTTTAGGGGTATGCAAAATTGCCATTTACAACATAAATAGGATAATATTATTATTTAATCCGAAACCATCTGTATTAAGTCAATCCCAATATTTAGATCTAAACAAAAGTGGATATAAAAAAAATAAGAGGTAAAGCATGGAATAGCTCTACCTCCTACCTTTTTATATTATATATAATAATGTATTAGAACTTGTAGTTCAAACCGAACTGCACGTTAGTGCCGTCGAGGTCGAAACCGAAGGTCTTAACCTTGGCATTGCCGTCGCCAACCTGCTGATAGCCGAGGAAACCAACCTTAGTAACGAAAGCTACATTTTTAGAGAGGTTTACCTTAACACCTGGCTTGATACCAAACTCATATCCGTCAACACCCTCAGAGTGAACGTAGCCTACTGTGCCCTCAAGGAAGAGGTCAACGAGCTTGGATGTGCAGAAATTGTAGCGTGCATAAGGAGCAAGCTCAAAAGAATGAGCGCCATCCTCAACACCCTTCCATCCTACAGTAAGACCAGCCTCCCAATTCTTGTTGAACTGATAGCCAATCTCAGGCACGAACTTGTAGCTGAGCTTTGAGTCGCCATCGCCTACCTTAGTAGAGCTAACGCCTACACCACCACCTACATAAACCTGTGCGCTTGCGCTGATTGCTACAACCATTGCAGCCATTGACATGAAAATCTTCTTCATAATCCTTTAATTTTTTATTAGTGTTTTGTTGTAATTTTATTATCCCTAAGCCGGACATGAGTCATATCCAGCCTCAATCTTTAGGATTGTTGTTATTATTTTGACGGATGCAAATGTATAACTTTTAATCGAAAGACAATAATTTCGTTCTCATAAATAACAACTAAAAAGACAAATGGAACAATTTTTATAGTATTTTTGATTTAAAACAAGTAATTTTTGCTTAAAACCACACTTCCATACTGTTTTTCACCTCACATCCACATTTTCAGCCTCAGCTTGCTCCTATCCCGATTTTTAATGTTAACTTTGCGCCCATACATAACATTATATATATAAGACATGGCAACAATCAACCCATTCGCGCGTCCGCTCTACGTAATGCTCAAGCCAGCAGGCTCGCTGTGCAACCTGCGATGCAAGTACTGCTACTACCTTGAGAAGAACGCGCTATATACCGAACAGAAGAACCATGTCATCTCCGACGAGATGCTTGACAAATTCATACGCGAGTATATCGAGGCACAGACCTCGCCCGATGTGCTCTTCTGCTGGCACGGTGGCGAGACGCTCATGCGCCCAATATCTTTCTACCGACGCGCCATAGAGCTGCAACGCAAATACGCTCGCGGACGACGCATCGACAACACCATACAAACCAATGCCACGATGCTCACCGACGAGTGGTGCGAGTTCTTCCGCGAGAACAACTTCCTCGTGGGCGTGTCGATCGACGGACCGCAGGATTTTCACGACGAGTACCGACGCACAGCCACCGGCAAGCCTACTTTCCACAAGGTGATGCAAGGCATACGACTGCTCAACAAGCACAATGTGGAATGGAACGCCCTCGCCGTAGTGAACGACTTCAATGCCGACTATCCGCTCGAATTCTACAATTTCTTCAAGGAAATCGGCTGCCACTACATTCAGTTCACTCCTATCGTGGAGCGACGCATAGAGCGCAACGACGGACTCTCGCTTGCTCCCGGCATGGAGGAGGGAGGCGAGCTTGTCGACTTCTCTGTCACACCAGAGCAATGGGGCAAGTTCCTATGCACCATCTTCGACGAGTGGGTGCGCCACGACGTAGGCACATATTTCATACAGATCTTCGACGCCACACTTGCCAACTGGGTGGGCGTGCAGCCTGGACTGTGCTCACTGGCCAAGGAGTGCGGCCACGCTGGAGTGATGGAGTTTAATGGAGACGTGTATTCATGCGACCACTTCGTCTACCCCGAACACCGACTCGGAAACATCAACGAGAAGACCATCACCGAAATGATGTATGGCGAGAAGCAGCGCGAATTCGCCAAACTCAAGCATGAGCTGCTGCCACAGCAATGCCGCGAGTGTCCGGTGGAGTTTGCCTGCCACGGTGAATGCCCTAAGAACAGATTCACACGCGACAAATACGGCAATCCCGGTCTCAACTATCTCTGCCGAGGCTACCGCCAGTTCTTCGAGCACGTGAAACCGTACATGGACTTCATGAAGGGAGAGTTGGACGCCAAGCGTCCGCCTTCGAATGTGATGAACTTCGTGGCGAGTGCGGAATAAAACTAACGTCGATTACACGACAAGAATAAATTATACGTCGATTACACGACAAGAATAAATTATACGACAAGAATATTACACGTCCATTATACGACAAGATAAATTATTACATTCAGAAATGCGCAAACTCCGTACAATAGAAATGCAGCGACTCACAGTCGACGAGTTCCACGAGGCAAGAAAACTCCCCCTCATCGTTGTCCTCGACGACGTGCGCTCATTATATAATGTAGGCTCAGTGTTCCGCTCAAGCGACGCCTTCCGCGTGGAGGCAGTCTACCTCTGCGGCATCACCGCCACCCCACCCCACCCCGAAATCCACAAGACAGCACTTGGAGGCGAGGACTCTGTAGCCTGGCGTTATTTCAAGACTGCCACCGAAGCCGTGGAGGCTCTTCATGCCGACGGCGTGACTGTCTACTCCATCGAACAGGTGGAAGGCTCAACCAAGCTGCAGAACCTGCAGCTCGACCTCTCACGCCGATATGCTGTGGTGTTCGGCAACGAGGTGAAAGGTGTTCATCAGGAAGTGGTGGACATGTCGGACGGCTGTCTCGAAATACCACAGTTCGGCACCAAACACTCTCTGAATGTGAGTGTTACGGCAGGAATGGTGATATGGGAAGTGGCAAAAAAGTTTTTAGAGAAACTTTAAGATAAAATAACTATGGAATCTCACAACATCAGCAAAGTCGAGCTTCGCAATCTCCAGATGGACGACTACGACCAGCTCGCACGCTCGTTCAAGCGCATCTACGGCGACGAGGATGTGTTCTGGACAAAGGCACAAATCAAGAAACTCATAACCATCTTCCCAGAGGGTCAGGTGGTTATCATCGTAGACGACAAGATTGTGGGCTGCGCCCTGTCCATAATCGTCGACTACAACATGGTGAAAGGCGACCACACCTATGCACAGGTGACAGGCAACGAGACATTCAACACCCACAACGCCAAGGGCAACATTCTCTACGGCATCGAGGTGTTCATACATCCTGACTACCGCGGACTGCGACTGGCACGCCGTATGTATGAATACCGCAAGGAACTCTGCGAGAAGCTTAACCTCAAGGCCATCATGTTCGGCGGACGCATACCTAACTATCATAAGTATGCCGACAAGATGCGGCCGAAGGAATATATCGAGCGTGTGCGCTCGCGAGAAATCTACGACCCGGTGCTCACATTCCAGCTGTCGAACGACTTCCACGTGCGACGCGTCATGCGCAACTATCTGCCCAACGACGAGGAGTCGAAGCATTGCGCCACGCTGCTCCAATGGGACAACATCTATTATCAGCCGCCTACAGACTCATACGTAGACAAGCGCCCAACCGTGCGTATCGGATTGGTACAGTGGCAGATGCGTCCCTACGGCTCGCTCGACGACCTCTTCGAACAGGTGGAATTCTTCGTCGACTCTGTGAGCGACTACAAGAGCGACTTCATACTCTTCCCCGAATACTTCAACGCGCCATTGATGGCTAAGTTCAACGACATGGGCGAGGCACAGTCGATAAGAGCTATGGCTCAATACACCGAACAGATACGCGACCGATTTCGCGAACTCGCCATTTCCTACAACATCAACATCATCACAGGCTCAATGCCGTATCTCAAGGAAGATAACTCATTATATAATGTGGGATTCCTGTGCCGACGCGACGGAACCGTCGACATGTACGAGAAGATTCACGTCACACCCGACGAGCAGAAGTGTTGGGGACTCTCGGGAGGCTCGCACATTCAGACCTTCGACACCGACTGCGGAAAGATAGGTATCGTCATCTGCTACGATGTGGAATTCCCTGAGCTGTCGCGACTTATGGCCGACGACGGTATGAAGATTCTCTTCGTGCCTTTCATGACCGACACGCAGAATGCCTACTCACGGGTGCGTGTCTGCGCTCAGGCTCGTGCCATCGAGAACGAGTGCTATGTGGCTATTGCAGGAAGCGTGGGCAACCTGCCGCGAGTTCACAACATGGACATACAGTATGCACAATCAGCTGTGTTCACACCTTGCGACTTCGCCTTCCCCAACGATGGCAAGCGTGCCGAGGCAACGCCAAACACCGAAATGATTCTCGTGTCGGATGTCGACCTCTCGCTACTTAACGAGCTGCACACCTACGGTGCCGTGAGAAACCTGCGCGACAGACGTGGCGACCTTTATAAGTTGGAAATGAAAAAGGCTGCGAAATAGTTGTGAATAAAACTCTTAATCGTATAAGAGAAATACTCACACAAATAATACTCACACAAATATTATTAACACTCATTGCTTTATTCACGGCAATAAAAACAATAATCAAGAAGGAGTGGCAAAATAAAATTATAATTGCTTTGCCACTCCCTCTTTTTGCATAAAAACTCGTTTCTACGGCTTTTATACTCTTCATTTATTCTTTTTTCGTAACTTTGCACAGTTATATCCACTTGAAACATACAATTTTATATAAATGAAGAAACTTTTTATCGAGACGTACGGCTGCCAGATGAATGTGGCAGACTCAGAAGTCGTGGCTTCCATCATGCAGATGGCGGGCTATGAATTGTGCGAGAACGAGGACGAGGCTGAAGCCATCTTCCTTAACACATGTTCTATCCGCGAGAACGCTGAGAACAAGATATACAACCGCCTGGAAACTCTGCACGCAGAGAAGAAGAAGGGCAGAAAGCTTATACTCGGTGTGTTGGGCTGTATGGCAGAAAGAGTGCGCGAGGACTTGATACAGAACCATTTCGCCAACCTCGTGTGCGGTCCTGACTCCTATCTCAACCTGCCCGACATGATAGCGCAATGCGAGAACGGACGGAACGCCTGCAACATCGAACTCTCAACAACAGAGACCTATCGCGACGTTGTGCCACAGCGCATCGGCCCTAACCGTGTGAGCGGTTTCGTGAGCATCATGCGTGGCTGCAACAACTTCTGCCACTACTGCATCGTGCCTTACACACGAGGCAGAGAGCGATCACGCGACGTGGAGAGCATCCTGCGAGAAGTGAAGGATTTGCACAACCGCGGCTTTAAGGAGGTCACTCTCTTGGGCCAGAATGTCAACAGCTACGGCCTCACTCCTGCCGGAAAACGCATTGAGGGCGGATGCTCGTTTGCCGAACTCCTCCGCAAGGTTGCACAGAGTGTGCCCGACATGCGAGTGCGCTTCACTACATCCAACCCAGAGGACATGACCGACGACATTCTCTATGCCATTGCCGAGGAGCCTAACCTCTGCAAGCACATCCACTTCCCGGCACAGAGCGGATCGAGCAAGATCCTAAAGCTCATGAACCGCAAATACACCCGCGAGCAGTATCTGGAGCGTGTCGAAGCCATTCGCCGCATCATACCTGGCTGCGGACTCACTACCGACATCTTCGTGGGCTATCACGACGAGACTCCTGAGGACCATGCCGAGACACTGTCATTAGTGCGCGAGTGCATGTTCGACTCTGCCTTCATGTTCAAATACTCAGAGCGTCCTGGCACCTATGCAGCCAAGCACCTGCCCGACAACGTGTCGGAAGAAGTGAAGATTGCACGACTCAACGAGCTCATAAAGCTACAGACTGAAGTGTCGGCCGAACAGAACCGCAAGGATGTGGGCAAGACATTCGAAGTGCTTGTAGAGGGATTCTCTAAACGTTCACGCGAGCAACTCATGGGAAGAACCGAGCAGAACAAGGCTGTAGTGTTCGACAAACACGGCCATCACATCGGCGAGCGTGTAATGGTGAAGATTACCGGCTCTACATCGGCAACCCTGTTGGGAGAGTGTGTTGAGTAAAAAAGGAGTGTTATGAAAGAATTTCTCCAAATCCTAAGGCGGTTTATTCCGCCTTACAAGAAATATCTTGCCCTGACAGTTATATTCAATATCCTGTCGGCTGTGCTCAACATATTCTCGTTCGCTGCCCTCATCCCTATCCTGCAGATTCTATTCCGCACAGAGGGGACGGGCACGGCAACCAAGCTCATGCCTTGGTCGCTCGACAACATCAAGGAAGTGCTTGCCAACAATGCCGACTACTATGTGACACAGCTCATTGGCAACGTAGGACCGACAACCACCCTGTTGCTCATCGGACTGTTTCTCGCCTTCGCTACATTCCTCAAGACAGGAGCCTACTTCCTTTCGTCGGCAACAATCATTCCTATACGCACCGGAGTGGTGCGCGACATACGCAACCAACTCTACCACAAGATAACGTCGCTCCCGTTGGGATTCTTCTCAGAGGAGCGCAAGGGCGACATCATAGCACGCATGACGGGAGATGTAGGCGAGATTGAGAGCAGCATAATGTCGTCGCTCGACATGCTCTTCAAGAACCCTATACTCATTATCTCCTATTTCACCGCCCTGCTCTTCATCTCATGGCAGCTGACTCTATTCACACTTGTCTTCGTGCCTGTCTTTGGATGGTTCATGGGATTTGTGGGCAGAAAGCTAAAGCGCAAGTCAATAGCGGCACAGTCGCTGTGGAGCGACACCATGTCGCAAGTGGAAGAGACACTCGGCGGACTGCGCATAATCAAGGCATTCTGCGCTGAGGAGAAGATGAACCAACGCTTCGACAGTATCAACACCGACTACCGCAACTCTGTGCAGCGCGTGAACATACGCCAGCAGATGGCTCATCCTATGAGCGAGTTCCTTGGTACGGTGCTCATCATCATAGTGTTGTGGGTGGGAGGAATACTTGTTCTCGACCAGCAGATCCTGTCGGGACCTACGTTCATCTACTATCTCGTGATGCTCTACTCCATTATCAATCCATTGAAGGATTTCTCAAAGGCTGGCTACAACATACCCAAGGGTCTGGCTTCAATGGAACGTGTGGACAAGATTCTCAAGGCAGAGAACACCATCAAGGAACCTGCCTCGCCAAAACACATTGCCTCGTTTGAGCATCAGATAGAGTTCCGACACGTGTCGTTCAGATACGGCGAGCAATGGGTGCTCAGAGACATCAACCTCGTGATAGAGAAAGGCAAAACTGTGGCTCTCGTGGGACAGAGCGGAAGTGGAAAGTCGACACTCGTCGACCTCATACCACGCTACTACGACGTGCAGGAGGGCGAGGTGCTCATTGATGGCATCAATGTCAAGGAACTGGGCATACACGACCTAAGACAGCTCATAGGCAACGTCAACCAGGAAGCAATCCTCTTCAACGACTCATTCCGCAACAATATCACGTTCGGTGTAGACACTGCCACACAGGAACAGGTGGAACAGGCTGCGAAGATTGCCAATGCTCATGAGTTTATCATGCAGACTGAGCACGGATATGACACCAACATCGGCGACCGCGGCGGACGACTCTCAGGAGGACAGCGACAGCGTGTGAGCATAGCAAGAGCAATACTCAAAAACCCGCCTATACTTATCCTCGACGAGGCTACATCGGCTCTCGACACAGAGAGCGAGCGACTTGTGCAAGACGCATTGGAACGACTGATGAAGACACGCACCACAGTGGCCATCGCACACAGACTATCCACAATCAAGAATGCCGACGAGATATGCGTGATGCACGAAGGTGAGATAGTGGAGCGAGGAACACATGAAGAACTACTCGCACAAGGAGGATATTATAAAAAACTGCATGATATGCAGAAATAAAATTGTTATAATTGACAATGTATAATTATGTAGCAGATAATTATACATTGTCAATAATCTTTTTTCTATTAATCTACAACGCCTTTCTCGCCATCATTAAAAAATTATGATTAACTTTGCAGATATTTATAGCAAATTATAATCATAACGACATGTATTACCCTATATACATTCTCTCGCTCCTACCATTCCGCATTCTATACATGCTGAGCGACATCGGCTATATATTAATGTATTACATAGTGCGCTACCGCCGACACATCGTGCGCAAAAACCTCTCTTCCTCGTTTCCTGAAAAGAGCGAAGATGAGATAAAGGACATTGAGCGCAAGTTCTACCACTGGTTCTGCGACTATTTCTTGGAAACCATCAAACTACTCAGTATCAGCGACAAAGAGTTGCGCCACCGCCTTAGGATTGTTGGAGCGGAACAGATAGAAGAACGATTCAAGGCAGGGCAAGACTGCGCTGGAATGCTCGGACATTATTGCAACTGGGAATGGCTGTCGTGCATTGGCATTGCCTTTCCGGAGGGACGCAAGATGGGACTCATCTACAAACCATTGCGCTCAAAATCGTTCGACAATCTGTTCAGACGAATACGATTGTCACAACCGTCAAGCTTGGTCGTGCCTAAGAACGATATCCTGCGCGAACTCGTGAAGCTCCGACGCGAAGGAGTGCGCTCTCTCTTCGGATATATTGCCGACCAGGGGCCACGCTACGCCAACACACATCTCTGGCTGCCTTTCCTCAACCACGACACTGGGGTGTTCACTGGCTCCGAGCGCATCATGCGCAAGATGAACAATGCCATTTACTATGTAGAGATGTCACGACCGCAACGAGGCTACTACACAGCAACATTCTATCTCATCACCGAGCAACCCAACTCTCTGCCCGAGAATGAGCTGACACGCCGCTTCTTCGCATTGCTCGAAAAGACAATACGCCGCCAGCCAGAATATTACCTATGGACACACAACCGCTGGAAACGCACCCACGAAGAATTCAACAGGCTGTACAGGACGGAGAATGGAAAAATTATTCCTATAAACAATTAGAGGTTATTCATAAACATTCAAATCACAGGAAAGACAAATGACAACAATAGCTTACGACGCCAAACGTCTCGTGCGCAACCGCACAGGACTTGGCAACTACTCACGCACACTTGTCAACGACTTGCAACACCAGCTCCCTAAAGACTACAGCATACTGCTCTACGCACCCGACAAGGGAAGCGACGACCTGCGCTCTCAAGTGGCAGAGACCAAACGCCTCAAATATGTCTATCCAGAGAAAGCCCGCAGCAGCATGGCGCGTGCCGTATGGAGATCATGGGGAATTGTGAAAGACCTCAAGCGCGACCACGTAGACATCTACCACGGACTCTCAGGCGAGCTGCCCATAGGCTTAAAGGCATCGGGCATAAAGTCGGTTGTAACCATCCACGACCTTATTTTCCTTCGCCACCCAGAATACTACAACCCTATAGACGCTGCCGTATACAAGGCCAAGTTTCTGCTGACATGCCGAGAAGCTGACCGCATCATAGCAATAAGCGAATGCACAAAGCGCGATATCATGGAATACGGCAACGTGGACAGCGCACGCATCGACGTGATATACCAAAGCTGCGCCGGACATTTCTCGAGCAAACTGACACAAGAACGTGTAGAAGCCACAAAGCAACGCCTGCAACTCCCTACTCGATTCGTATTGAACGTGGGCACGATAGAGGAACGCAAAAACATAGGACTGGCTGTAAACGCCCTTCCCAAGCTGCCAGAAGACATTCATCTCGTAGTGGTGGGACGACGCACAAAATACACCGAAAGCGTGGAAAAGACAGCAAGGAAACTTGGTGTAGCCGGCAGACTGCACATCCTGTCGGGCATCAACGACAACGACCTGCAAGCTATCTACCAACTCGCCGAGACATTTGTCTATCCATCACGCTATGAGGGTTTCGGCATCCCTATCATCGAAGCCATACAAAGCGACCTGCCTGTCGTGGCCTGTACAGGATCTTGCCTTGAGGAAGCAGGCGGCCCTGACAGCCTGTATGTCTCGCCAGACGACCCTGTTATGCTTGCAGGAGCAATAAAGCAGACGTTGAAAGGTGCGGGAGGACGCGAAGAAAGAATAAAGAATAGCCGTATGTACGTCAAAAGATTTGAGAATAATGATACGGCTAAACGAGTGATTGACAGCTATAAAAAAATAAAAGGCAATGGATAATCGTCCATTGCCTTTTATTTTTTCATAGCTTTATCTTCCTGTTCTCAAACCTCTCAAGAAGTTTCATAGCTTTTTCCACTGTCGCATTCTCGTCCCACCCGCGCCTTACGGCATATTGTCGGATGAAATACTCATAAAGGTCGCGACGATGGGTGAAACGCTTCATGTTCTCCAAACACTGCTCGTCAGTGGGCATGCCATCGCAGAAATGAGAGCGGTTGGTGTCGATCACGTCAAACTTATATCCACCGTCGGCATCCTCTACAAAAAGGAAATTGGCAGAGTTAAGGTCGCCGTGAAGCACTCCCCTACTATGCATGAACACCACATATCCGGCTATAGCATCGGCAAGAGGCCGACAGAACTCATCGGGATCGACAAGACGTGTGAAAGCCTCAATGCCCATACTTTGCTCTGAGACGAAATATCCGACGCTAAACAGTCCACACCTCGCCTGTTCTATATAAGCAATCTCACGAGGCGTAGAAATGCCTCTACGGCGCATTTCCGCAGCGAACCTATAAGCACGCTCAGCCTTTGTGGGGCGAAAGAAGGAGTAAACAACCGACTGAATGCAGTTGACACGCTTGAAACGCTTCACCACAAACGCCTTTCCGTCATGTTGAAGCACCTTGACACTGTTGCGCCTGTCCTTGAGCGTCTCACCGCCACACGTGTCAAACACCTGTGGTATGCTCTCTATGAAATCCCTGTATTTACTATATTCGCCGGATATTATTACCTTCATTATTTCACTTTATTTTTAGAGAGTGTACCAAAACCCGCCAGACAGTTGCCTGTATTATTTGCGTTCTTACACACCCTCATAATCATATCACTAAGACAATTCAAGCATTCTCTCTATCGGCTTCACTGCCTCGCGTGCAATTCCGGGGTCAACCTCCACCGACGGCCATCCGTACTTCAGCGTGTTGTATATCTTTTCGAGAGTGTTCTTCTTCATATACTCACATTCGTTGCAAGAGCAGCCTACCCCACCCTCGCTCACTTCTGGCGGTACAGGATAGAACTTCACGCCAGGACATCCACGCTCCAGCTCATGAAGAATGCCAGCCTCAGTGGCTATGATATACTCTTTTATCTCAGGATGCGCCTTGGCATAGTTGAGCATGGTTGCGGTAGAACCCTTGATGTCAGCCACAGCAAGCACAGGAGCCTTGCATTCGAGGTGGGCCATCACAATAGCGTCAGGATGCTCCTGCTTGAGTTTTACGATAGCCTCCACCGAGAATTTCTCATGCACATGACATCCACCATTCCACAGGAGCATGTTTCTGCCAGACACACTGTTGATGTAGTTGCCAAGATTGTAGTCAGGACCGAAGATTATCTTCTCGTCCTTCGGGAACGATGCCATCACTTTCTCAGCGTTGCCTGAAGTAACCACGCAATCCGTTAGAGCCTTCACAGCAGCCGTTGTATTGACATAACTCACCACCTTGTAGCCAGGATGCTCCTCCTTGAATTTCTTCAAATCTTCCGCACGACATGAGTCTGCAAGCGAGCATCCCGCTGTTAGGTCGGGGCAAAGCACCGTCTTATCCGGCGACAGGAGCTTACAGGTCTCGGCCATGAAATGCACGCCACACATCACCATAACCTTGGCGTCGGTTTCGGCAGCCTTGCGTGCCAAGGCAAGCGAGTCACCCACGAAATCGGCAATATCCTGTATCTCTCCCACTGTATAATAGTGGGCAAGAATGATTGCGTCCTTCTCCTTGCAGAGTCTACGTATTTCCTGTTTCAAATCCACGGACCTGTCAACCTGTTCGTCGACATATCCTTTCTCAATCCACTCTTTTTTCATATCTTATTGTTTTAAGTGTTTTCTGTCATTGTTCTTTATTTCATGTGGTCTAAATTTCCTATGTTCTATTTTGAACACCATTCAGAACCCACAGATTTATCCACACCATACTATATATATTTCTTTTTATTTCTTTAAAGAAAAAAGAATTATGAGTATGATGTAGTGTTAGTATGTTGATAACTTTCCGTCCTGTTTTTCCTGTTTTTTAGTTATTCACATAACAGGTGGTTTTATCCACAGGGATATATAATATCTTTTCTCTGATTTTTAATGAGATACGGCAGTTATCCACACTTGTTTGATTATGCTTGCAAAGTTAATAAGTTTATATCTTTTTCCTTTAATATTTTGTGGAAAACTTTTGTATAACGATTTTATAACATATATAGTTATCCACAACACCCATGTATGGTCTTGGTGAGTGTTAATAACCACGAAGTTATTAACAAAGATATTAACATGTTATCCACAGCTTTCCATGGGTTATCCACAGGAATGTTGGATAATATGTAATAATTATAGTAGGGTAGGGTATACAGGAGCATGACAGGCATATAATATGTGTTTGACAGGCTATCTACAGACATGATATTTTATATGTTTTCCACAGTATTACTATTAATTTATCTACATTCATACGGGTATTATAATAATAATGTGAGTATAAGCATATTGAAAATCATATAGTTGCCGAGTTATCCACAAAAGTGTTGATAACTTGGCAACTATATCATAAAACATAATCGGCAGTTTCAGCCGTATTATTTAAACATGGTGTTTGTATCGTTTTTCCTCTTTTTTTTCATCAGTTTTATTTCCGTTTTTTGGTAGAAGATGAATAACGAAGTATGGTATAACAACAGGTATCTTAGCATTCTGTTTTTTCTACTGAGTGTCAACCTGTACTTGCTGTCAATCTTGGCAAGTCTTTGTTTTATGCGTTCAAGAAATTCCATTATGGTGTCTTGGCTTATATTCAGCCTTGTGATATACTTAGCAACGCGTATACATATTATAGTCATGTGTATGTTAATCTGGTTCTTGAATGGAGTATTCTGGTAGAACTTATATCGTTGTTCCTCAGCTTCAAGAAAAGCGTATTCCTGTTCAGGAGTGATGATATGTACAAGGCTGCTGAGTCGCATACGGTAGTGGTAGAATGGGCGGCGTGTATGCACAACCCGTCTCACATTCTTAAACCACTGTGGCAGCACGGCATAGTCCTCGTAGCATAAGTGTCCAGGCATATGACGTTCAATACATTTTCTTCGGAACACCATTTGCCATATATAGCTTTGTATCTTGTCTCGGATGATTCGTTGGTGTACGGTATCGTAGTCGAGCACTTCCACGCTGTAGTCGGTATGCTTGCATATGCTACGGTCGGTGAATTCGTTGTAGTGACCGCATACTGCAATGTCGGCATCGTGTTGCTGTATGCTGTCAATGAGGAATTTGTACATATCAGGTTCGAGCCAGTCGTCGCTGTCGACAAATCCCACAAAATCAGCTTTGCTTTGTCTGATAGCCACGTTGCGTGATTCTCCCTGTCCAGAGTTTTGTTTGTGTATGACGGTGATGCGTGTATCGCGCTCAGCCCATTGGTCGCATATCTCAGGTGATGAGTCGGTAGAACCATCGTCTATAATAAATAGGTGCCAGTTGGTGAATGTCTGGTTGATAATCGACTGTATGCACTGTTCGAGATATAGCGACGTGTTGTACACGGGCATGATAATGTCGAGCGTTGGTGTTATCTTGTTAGTATTTTGGGTTCTCATAGTCTTCCCATCCTGTTCTAACATCTCATTTTTTTTCATATTTTTTTAGTGTTGCATTGTACAATTTATATATATGTATAAAGATTCAAATGTAGTAGTTTCTTGTATATAAGATGAATTATTTTATGGAATAAAGGAATAATATTGATATATGTCAAAAAAAGCATAATGAATAAAAGAGAGGATAAAGCAAAAACTCTCATACATAAACATTCTTTTGTAGAGTTTCGGTTTTACCCTCTCTTCATTAAAACTATGTTCTAATAGTTTTTCTTCAGCATATACTGAGCAGTCTGTATCATGGAGAACACATACTGTCTCAATGGTTCAAATTTTTTAGTGTCTTTGCTTTCCTTCATCGAGCCGTCTGCTTTCACGTCGTAGCAGAACGAGCGATTGGTTTTAGGCTCATAAATATAGCAACGGTCGGCAGAGCGTGCCACAATTTGGTTGTCGGCGGAGTAGAAGGCGAGTGGTCGTTGGTTCTTTGTCTGATCAATGCCAAAGCCGTCATATCGGTAGCTTATTCCCAACATCGAGAGTAGGGTAGGCATCACGTCCACTTGCGTGGCGAGTTTTTCCACCCTTTCTGCGGGCACTCCCGGGCCGAACATAATCAGTGGGATATGGTTGTATGATTGTGGCAGAATGCCGTCCACCTTGCCAACAATCTTGCCGTGGTCGGCGAGAATCACGAAGATAGTGTTCTTATACCATGCCTGTTGTTTGGCTTTTCTTATGAAGTCGCCTATAGCCCAGTCGGCATATTCCACAATCTGCGTCTCTGGTTCCTTCGACTTTGTCTTAAACCATGACGGAATGATGAATGGCGGATGATTGCTGATTGTGAGCAGAGTGGCAAAGAAGGGTTTGCCTGTAGCAGCCTGCCTGTTGATCTTGTCGAGAGCGTAGCCAAACAGGAAATGGTCGCTCACTCCGAATGAGTTGACCACCTCCTCCTCAGGATAGTCCTCCTGGGCATATATGTCGTCGTAGCCATTTGTGGTGAAGAACGCCTTCATGTTGTCGTATTGCGCCTCGTGTGTCATGAAGAACATGTTGTGGTAGCCATGTTGTTTCAGCACAGTTGGTATTCCGTCGCGGTGTGGAGTCACCGTACCCTTCATAAGGTTGCGGAACATCATTGCCGGGAAAGAATACAGGGTTGCTGTCATGCCGTGGTTGGTATGTATTCCTGCCGAATAGCAATGCGTGAACGCCATAGAGCTGTTGTAGAGCGAGTCGAGTGTAGGGGTGAGTTGTTGTTGATGTCCAAACGTATGGAGAAAGTTGGCAGACATCGACTCCATCAGTATCACAACTACGTTCTTCTTATGTATTGTGTCTCTGTTGTTTACCGAGTTATCCACAGAGTTATCAACATATCTTCTCAACACGTGCATAGAGTCGCACTTGCCCGTTATGCCAAGACTCTGTCGAGCCAAGTTTATGGCAGTAGGGTAGGGCATAAGATGTAGGTCGCGGTTCTCCTTTCGCATGTCGTCGAGTGCTGATGTGAGTAGATTGAACGCTGGGTTTATGCCAAGTTGGTTGAGGAAAGCGTCGTCGCAGTAGTAGGCTTGCGATATCTTTATAGGATTGTATCCCGTGCGTCCGCGTATTCCGAACACACACAAGGCAATCACGGCAGCGGTAATGGCGAAGTGAAAGACAGGTGCCCAACCACCGTTTTTCTTGCAAGAGTTGGCTATATATCTGTCGAAACGGCGTCGCATTCTCACCATAATATATACGTAGGCAGCCACACAGGCAAAGTACAGGGCTATATACAGAAAATAGGATTTCTCGCCAGTCACCATGCCAGCCGTTGTTCCGGCATATCCAAACCACTCGAAGATGGACGAGTTGATATTCTTGAAGAAATAGGCAAAGTAGGGTATATTGGCAGCTGATGCCATGAACGCCACTGAGCCAAGAATGCCATACCACCATACAGCAGCCTTGCGCATCCAAGTGCGCGTAACATATACAGCCGCCGCAATCAATGTCACGGCAAGCGGCACTAAGGTGATGTAGCACGCTATCACGTTGTCAAACCACACGCCACGCACAAAGGCTGGCAATACACTTGCCGAAGAGTCGGCCACCATGCCGCCCAACGCCAGATATTCCACAAGGCGGAAGAGCGACAGAAAGGCGAGCGTGAGCACGTGTAGAGACATTACCCATGCTGCCGAGAGTAAAAATCGTTTGTTCATTTGCATAGGTACAAAGGTACATAAGAATTTTCATACACGAGAACTATTGTATACACATAAAGACATGCAGGCATGAAAAAAGCCGACTTCACAGCCGGCTCCTTTGCTCTTTATACAATAACATTATGAATTTTAATAGTGGCTATACTATTGGCACGAAAGCTCAGCTTTCATGCCAATTTGTTTTACGCTTGCAAAGTTACTCATAATAAGCCATTTGCGCAATACCTAATAGTTGGTAAACTGTAGTATGGCCTACTCTTGTTTATATGAGAAATTGTAGAAAATGTCGCCTGCGCTCACCGTCACTTTTATATAGCGTGGTTTGCCCGTATCGTTGGGTTTTACAGTAATGGTGAGTTTGGTGTCTTTCACAGACACTTCGGTAGAAGGCGATGAAATATTGTATAAATTGTCGTCTTTTCTTGGGTATATATCGTATAAACCTTTAAATTGCCATGGGTTTCCAGTAGGCGTCTCCGTGCTTTCAATCACGCCCTCTAGCCAGAACGACTTGTAGTTGAGGCATGTATATTCGTATGTACCGCCTGTCTGAGGCACTAAAACATAATTCACACCATCTTTCTTCATACTTTTCACCTCTGTTTTCCATATCATAGGTTCCCAATCTCCGTCTTCGCTTGTGCACGAAGAGAGTGTGGCAGCAGTAGCCAGTAAGGTGGTTAAGCTGATGATAAAAATTTTCTTTCTCATAATTTAAATAAACGTTTACAATAATGTTGTTTTTATTTTTATAATGTTGTGAAGAGCAATCTATTGCATGTCGTTAGACATTTTTTTGTTCCGTAGTTTTGGAAATCCCGATTTTTTTTATTTCTTTTGTAGTTTGTGGCATAATGCCGCAATTGACAACGATAAAAAACAATAATACACATTATATATTATATGGCTCAGAAAAAGACCGACGACGGACTTACGCCGATGATGCGTCAGTTTTACAATTTCAAGCACGAGCATCCTGATGCGTTGCTGCTCTTCCGCTGTGGCGACTTCTACGAGACTTATGCCGATGATGCCGTGGAGGCAGCCAAGATTCTTGGCATAACACTCACCCGTCGTTCCAATGGCAAGAACGCTAATGGTGCAGCAACCGAGATGGCAGGATTTCCACATCATGCCCTTGACACTTATCTGCCCAAGCTCATTCGTGCCGGAAAGCGTGTGGCCATCTGCGACCAGCTTGAAGACCCTAAGCTCACGAAGACCCTCGTCAAGCGAGGCATCACCGAGCTTGTCACTCCGGGCGTGGCTATGAGCGACAATGTGCTTAATTATAAGGAGAACAACTTCCTTGCTGCCGTGTGTATGACCAAGGCACTTTGTGGCGTGGCTTTCCTCGACATCTCCACAGGAGAGTTTCTCACCGGCGAGGGCACATTTGACTATGTGGAGAAGCTGCTCGCCTCGTTTCAGCCCAAAGAGGTGCTGCACGACCGCCAGATGAAGGCACAGTTTGAAGAGCATTTCGGCAACAAGTGGTGCACATTCCAGCTCGACGACTGGATGCTCACCGAGCAAAGCTCGCGTCAGAAATTGCTGAAGCACTTCGGCACCAAGTCGTTGAAGGGTTTCGGTGTGGAGCATCTCAAGCTTGGAGTGGTGGCTGCAGGAGCCATATTGCAGTATCTTGAGATGACACAGCACACACATCTTGGTCATATCACCTCATTGCGGCGCATCGAGGAAGACCGCTATGTGCGTCTCGACAAGTTCACCATACGCTCGCTTGAGCTGTTGCAGTCGATGCAGGACGATGGAGTGTCGCTGCTTGACGTCATCGACCGCACCGTCACTCCTATGGGAGCCCGCATGCTGAAACGCTGGACAGTGTTCCCTCTGATGGATGTGGCATCTATCAACAAGCGTCTTGACGTTGTGGAGACATTCTTCCGCAATCCCGACTTCCGCCAGGTTGTCGACGACAATCTCCATCGCATCGGCGACATGGAGCGCATAATATCCAAAGTGGCTGTAGGACGTGTGTCGCCCCGCGAGGTGGTGCAGCTCAAGCTTGCATTACAGTCAATCATCCCCATAAAGACAGCCTGCCTATACAGCGACAATGAGGAGATACGCTCCATAGGCGAGCGTCTTAACCTATGCGAGTCGCTACGCGACCGTATAGAGCGCGAGATACAGCCCGACCCACCTCAGCTTGTGAACAAGGGCGATGTGATAGCCGCAGGATTTTCAAAAGAGCTCGACGAGCTTCGCTCGATATCTCGCGGCGGCAGAGACTATCTGCTCAAGATTCAAGAAGAGGAGGCTCAGAAGACAGGCATACAGAGCCTGAAGGTGGGATATAATAATGTGTTCGGATATTATCTTGAGGTGCGCAACACCTACAAGAATCAGGTGCCCGCCGAATGGATACGCAAGCAGACACTCGCCAATGCCGAACGCTACATCACCCAAGAGCTTAAGGAATATGAGGAGAAGATAATGGGAGCCGACGAGAAGATACTCTCGCTTGAGACCCGCCTCTTCATGGAGCTCGTCACCGACATGGCTGAGTTTATCCCCCAGATACAGATAAACGCCAACATCATTGCGCGTCTCGACAGCATGCTTTCGTTTGCCAAGACAGCCGAGGAGCATCGCTATGTGCGCCCTGTTGTTGCCGACGACTGTGTGCTTGAGATAAAGGCAGGACGCCATCCCGTCATCGAGACACAGTTGCCTATGGGCGAGGAGTATGTGCCCAACGATATAGAGCTTGACACCGAGCAACAGCAGATAATGATAATCACGGGTCCGAATATGGCTGGTAAGTCGGCCCTCCTGCGCCAGACAGCTCTCATCACGCTCATGGCTCAGATGGGATGCTTCGTGCCTGCCGAGTCGGCGCGTGTGGGATTGGTTGACAAGATATTCACACGTGTGGGAGCCTCGGACAATATCTCCTTGGGAGAGTCAACCTTTATGGTTGAGATGACCGAGGCGTCCGACATCCTCAACAATGTCACTCCGCGCTCGCTCGTGCTCTTCGACGAGCTTGGACGAGGCACATCCACCTATGACGGCATTTCCATTGCCTGGGCCATCGTGGAGTATCTGCATGAGCATCAAGGCTCACAGGCACGCACGCTCTTTGCCACTCACTATCACGAGCTTAACGAAATGGAGAAGAATTTCTCGCGTATCAAGAACTACAACGTGAGTGTAAAGGAACTGAACGGAAAAGTGATATTCCTTCGCAAGCTGATGCGTGGCGGCTCCGAACACTCGTTTGGTATTCATGTGGCAGAGATTGCGGGTATGCCTAAGTCGATAGTCAACCGTGCCAACACCATATTGAAGCAGCTTGAGGCCGACAATGCAAGCGTTGGAGTCGATCAGCCCACTACGTCGCGTCTTGCTGGTCCGGCAAGCCAGAATGGCATGCAGCTCTCCTTCTTCCAGCTTGACGACCCTGTGCTTTGCCAGATACGCGACGAGATACTTGGTCTTGACATCAACCATCTCACCCCGGTTGAGGCGCTCAACAAACTCAACGAGATAAAGAAAATCGTCACGGGAAGGTCGTGATAAGTGAAGACATCGTTTACTGCAAGTCTCTAAACTCCGACGGGAGAAAGCTCGTTTGGCGTTTGAATAGCTTTACGAAGTAGGAAGGGTCGTCATATCCCAAACTGGCGGCTATCTCCTTTATCATCATATTTGTGTATTTCGCCATTCGCTTTGCCTCAAGAATGATGCGCTCATTGATGAAGGCGAGTGGCGATTTACCCGAACATTCGTTCACACTCTTGTTAAGCGTGCGTACAGCCACATTCAGGCGGTCGGCATATTCATGCACAGTATGAAGCTGATGGTATTCTTCCTCCACCATGCGGCGGAATAGGATGAATAGTCTGTGTGAAGGCTTGAGCATGTCAAGGTTTTTGTTAGCCTCATGTATGCCGTACCTCTGTATTTTTACGAGGAAGATGCAAAGCAGCGATTTAAGTATATCCACATTGCCCAATTCGCCGTAATGCCTTGATTCCTCCTCCATGTCGTATACCAATGGCTTGATCATCTGTGCTGTATGATCGTCTATAGTGTAATAAGGTGTAGAGTCATAGGTATGGAATGAGTTGTATTTCAGTAACAAGCTGTCGGCATTTCCTCCAGATGCTTTGTCCCTCATCATGTCGGTACACATCTTTATAGCCACCCCTTTATAGCCATCTTTCCTGTCAAAATGATGCACTTGTCCAGGCGCAAGGAAAAAGATAGTGCCTGGTGCCACCTCATAATCATTGAAGTCGACGGTATGAACGCCCGCTCCTTCCTGAAACCATAGTATCTCATAGAAAGAATGAACGTGCGCCATACAGTCGTCTATCTCGCTTGTCTCAAACAATTCGGGCATACGTTCCACCCTGAATCCATTGCCGCGTGACATGTTGCACACGTTGGAATATATGCTGTTAAGTTCTTCTGTTGTCATAATATATCTGTTATTTGGGTGTAAAATTACTAAATAAATGGTAAATTTCAGCAAACCGAGCGTATGAAAAATACATCATACCGAAATTTACTATTCGTTTGCCGATATTTATTTTGCTAATCGGATGGTTATCAGTAATTTTGCATCAGATAAAGAAAACAATAACATTAAAAAAAATACGACTATGGCAAATAAATATTCAGGCACACAGACAGAGAAGAACCTTGCAGCTGCTTTCGCAGGCGAATCACAGGCTCGCAATAAATATACTTACTTTGCATCACGCGCTAAGAAGGACGGTTTTGAGCAGATTGCTTCTATTTTCCAGCATACTGCCGACAATGAAAAGGAGCACGCCAAGATGTGGTTTAAGGAGCTTAGCGGCATTGGCAGCACAGCAGAGAATCTTGCTGCTGCGGCAGAAGGCGAGAATTATGAATGGACAGATATGTATGAAGACTTCGCCAAGACAGCCGAGGAGGAAGGCTTCACAGAATTGGCACATAAGTTCCGCCTTGTAGCAGCCATCGAGAAGCGCCATGAGGAGCGTTATCGTGCTCTACTGCGCAACATAGAGGCTCAGGAAGTGTTCAAGAAGAGCGAGGTGAAGGTATGGGAATGCCGCAACTGCGGTCATATAGTAGTTGGAACCGAGGCTCCAGAAATCTGTCCAACATGCTCACACCCTAAGGCTTATTTTGAGGTGCATGTAGATAATTTCTAATTATATAACCCCCTAAAAAACAAAGAACTATGAAGAAATATGTATGCGACGTATGCGGTTGGGAGTACGACCCAGCCGTAGGATTACCAGAGGCTGGCATCCCGGCAGGTACACCATTTGAGGATCTTCCCGATGATTTTGAATGTCCTCTTTGCTCAGTAGGCAAGGATGAGTTCTCTCCAGTAGAGGAATAAGATTACACCACATAAAACCTCTCACAGATTTCACTCTAACGAAGAAGCCTAATAGTTAAGAGTGATTTCTGTGAGAAGTAAGTTTATAAAGAGTTTGAAAATAACGTTTCAAAGAATATAGGGCTTTTCAAAAATATTGTTGTTTGTCAGAATTCCTCTATTTTCTCAAAATATCCGAATTCTGAAAGCCAGTATTCATTTTGTGTACCCTTAGGTACATACACCTTACAACTTCTTTTGCATCCCTTGAATGCTCTGTGGCTTGTCAATGGCACATTGCTGCTCCATACATATATAGCTGTGAGCTTGGAGCATCCTTCGAAAGCCGCCTGTTCAATTGCCTTGGTGTTTTGAGGCAATTTTATAGTCCTGATGTTATTGCACCCCTTGAATGCCTTTACGCTTATTGTTGTGATATTGTCGGGGATTTTTATGGACGTTATACTGCGGCATCCTTCAAAAGTGGAAGTCATAATATGCGTTAAAGTATCAGGCAGACTCACATTTTCTAAGTTTCGGCATTCGGCAAAGGCATAAGAGCCTATTCTCTCCACAGTTTCAGGAATGTCTATTGATTTGAGCGAATGGCATCCGTAGAATGCCCTGTCTTCTATAGCGACAATTCCTTCAGGAAGGATTATTTCAGAGAGTTTTGTACAGTCGAAGAAGGCATTCTGGTCAATCTTCAGAGTTCTTTGTGGAAGAATCAGTCGTACAAGACTTTTGCTATGTGCGAACATAAAAGGGTGCATCGTGTTATTATTGTCACACGATGATAATTGCACATCCAAGACTTCTGCCTCCGACAGGTCAAGCGAATGCAGTCGCTTGCTTGCCATTCTTCTTAATAGTGAAATGTCGTCAACATTCAGTTTGCCTCCAATTTTCAATTCTGTGATGTCGTTGATTCTTCTGGAGCCTATTTTCCGGCGTAATGTGCCTGGAGTCTCCAAGAAGATGAAGGTTTCTGGAATGATAGGTTGGTTTAATGCCGAGAGATAAGACTGTAATCTTCTGATGCCCCTTGCTAATATATTATGTTTTTGTGTATTGGCCATTAGTTACATTTTTTTTGCAAACTGTCCCCTTGGCTTGCTGTGGGTATATTGTTAGTTTTGGTTGTAGACAAAAATAAAAAAGGCGTGGGAACCATTCTCATTACTCGTTCTACGAATCGAGGCCTTCGCATTGCCCTGTACAGTTGAACGAGCAACGCAAGGTCCACGCCGATATGTAAAGGCACACCACCCCCTATACCAATATTTAACACATAGACGTTTTCTATGTGCCATATCAGCAAAAGGGGATGCGCATATAAACACATCCCGAGGACATCTACCGTTGCAATGTTCGTTGACTGTACTTGAAAGGTGCGAAGTTTCGATTCGTCAAGAACAAAGCGTTTCGAGTAAACGCCTTTAGTATAAATGTCGTAGATTCTCGAATGAGATCGATGAATCATCGATGCAAAGGTAGTAATAAATTTTCAAGTGACAAAACAATACTCTGTTAATAATAACGTAATCGCCTTAAATTAGCAGACAAAGTCCTTCCTTATATTCTATTTTTATCGTGCGCATACGCATATCAGCACGATAAAAATCCAAAGACGTTCAAATTTGGGCACAACGCCCCTTTCCCCATTGGGGATTGGAATTCAAAAGCCTCGAAAAAAAATGGATCTATCCAAAAGAAAGTTTGTCATACGGGCATGCCGGTATACAAATTCAGCCACCAACTTCTTGCCGTCCTTGTCCATTTGGCACATACACTCCGGATGCCTCCATTGACTTGCCTTTGCAAAAACAGCTGCGCCATCGCTCCACCACTGCACTATGAAAATCATTAAATTTGGGTATTGTACGGAAGTTGAAAGTAAACTAATTTTGCAGCGGTGAAAGTAACCGGAAATTCAAGCACATATTTTTAACAAAAAACGACTGAAGATTATGAAGAAGACTGTAATCATCTATGGCTCAAGCACCGGAACGTGCGAAGACTTGGCAACAAGAATCGGAGCGAAATTGGGCGTTGACAACATCATCAACGTGACAGACCTTGACAACAACGTTATCGCCAACAACGACAACCTCATCCTCGGCACATCTACATGGGGCGCAGGCGAGGTGCAGGACGACTGGTACGACGGCATCAGAACGCTCAAGAGCACTGGCCTTGGCGGCAAAACTGTTGCCCTTTTCGGCTGTGGCGACTCAGCGTCTTATTCCGACACATTTGTTGGCGGAATGGCAGAGATTTACAATGCGGCCAAAGAGGCCGGGGCTAATGTCATCGGAGCTGTGGCAACAGAGGGCTACACTTTCGACGACTCGGAAGCTGTAGTCGACGGGAAGTTCGTGGGACTCGCCATCGACGAAGTGAACGAGGACGACAAGACGGACGAGCGCATCGACACCTGGATAGCAGAAATCCGACCTGCCCTCTGATCACGATACCTGTTCTTACTGTCACATTCTTAAAAAACAATTTCTCAATCATGCAAGAATCCCAACTATTACCTGTAGACATGAAGGTTCTGATGAACCACATCTACGAATACAAGAAGGGAGTGCGCCAGATGGTGCTCTTCACTTTCAACAAGAAATACGAGGATTTTGCCATACGCAGACTGGAAAGCCAGAACATCAAATATGTCATTCAGCCTGTCGGCAACGATCGACTGAATCTGTATTTCGGCAGAGAGGAGTGTCTCAACGCTATACGCATGATTGTGACACGGTCTCTCAACCTGCTCACTCCCGAAGAGGATTTCATGCTCGGCGCAATGCTTGGCTATGACATCTGCTCGCAATGCGAGAGATACTGTAAGCG
Source organism: Prevotella sp. (assembly GCA_052273435.1). Taxonomy (GTDB): domain Bacteria; phylum Bacteroidota; class Bacteroidia; order Bacteroidales; family Bacteroidaceae; genus Prevotella. The sequence continues at coordinate 1,380 of DAVZIG010000012.1, read as the reverse complement.
CAAGAACAGAAGCAACGGGAAGGCACATCCAGTGACAGACAATAATGCATACAACAGATAAACCGCCATTTTAGGGGAATGCTGCTGAAACGGCCGCATTCCTCTGAATCCTGACTCCTTTCTGCATCCGTAATCATTCTTTGTCGAGGACAAAAGCAACCAAGAATAAAGGCTACTCGCCCTTACGTACCACCATATTCTTTATCACGATATTATCCCACATACGCACACAATCCTGACGATTGAGCGGTGTGGTATTGAATGATATGCGTGTGGCTGTGACGTTCTCAATTGTCAAGCCGGAGCAAGTATTGTTTTCACCCATACTATACACGATTGGGCTCAACAGATTATCTATCACCACATCGTGTATATACACATTCTCGGTATGTCCTGGCGCATCACCCCAAGCTCCGGGTTCAAGCACTATACCATAAATCGTGCTTGTGCGTTTTGCCGCGCCGCTTGTGCGATGAGGATACACTCCAGCACCATATATTTTACAATTTGCTATCTCAAAGTCTTCACTTGGTTCGATCATTCTTATGCCATTGCATGATGAATTGATTCTGCAATCAGTGATTTTCATGTTTTTCCAATAACCACCAGCAATAGCATCATCTCCTGTCTTAATGTCGCATTTCTCTATCACTACATTTTCGCAACCGCGAATGTGCACGCCATCCCAGCCTTCCTCTATCGTAAGACCCGATATTGTGGAGTTTCGCATCTCATATCCCAATACGGCATAATTCGATGCGCATTTTATCTCAAACCCTTCGAGGCACACACTATCACATTCGGCAAGCAAAATGGCATGCGGTCCACGCATTGATTCTTCGCCGAGCGAATCGCTCACATGCATACCATTAATCACACCTTTACCTTTTATTGCTACATTTTTCAACCGTTCACCAAGAATGAGCGCCTTTGTCCATCGCTTATCTGATGTGAGATTTGCGTTGCGAGTGCCTGCACCAGTATCATATTTCGACATGTCGCGAAGCGGGCTATAGCACTCATAACTATCTAAATCACCACAGCCTATCACCTCTGCGCCCTCATCGATTTGCAACGTGATATCACTCTTCAAGCGTATTGTCCCCGTAACATAACGGCCAGCTGGAATCTCCACCACAGCCCCTCTTGGCGCCTTTGATATAGCCTTATTGATGGCTTTTGTGTTATCCTTTTTTCCATCGCCCTTTGCACCGAAATCAGTCACATGCACAGTTTTTACACCCACAGCGGCATATCCACATGTTACATTAGCGCCGCACAACGCAGCAACAATTAATATTGGAAACAAAACATTTTTCATACCTCCTTAAATTAGCAGACTTGTTATTTTTACAAGAAAGCAAGTCATTGGATAACAAT
>DAVZIG010000011.1:0-42659 GCA_052273435.1 Prevotella sp. | reverse complement strand
GATTACGTATCAAACCCGTATCATCCTTCGTTCTACCTTCGTTCTACCTTCGTTTCGCGATACGAGAATGATACGTAAACAATACGAGAACAATAGGAAAATCAACGATGGAGCAACGAAGAAGCAGCAAAAGATTATCGAAGACGAAACGTAAAATTATCTTAAATGCGTTATTTACGGAAATAATATTGTAATTTTGCAATTTACTTCAAATAAAAACAAATACGATGAAAATCTTTAACACCAAGGCGATAGCCGCTGCTCTTTTCGCTACAATCGCCGCATCAACAGCCTCAGCACAAATACCGCAAGGCTACTACGACTCCCTGAAAGGCAAGAAGGGAGCTGAACTGAAAACTGCTGTACACAACATCGCAAAGAAAGCCAATGTGCTTGAATACGGTTCGGGTGAAGGCAAGACATGGTATGGCTTTTGGACAACCGACCGCACTGACGACGGAAAATTCATCGACCGATATTCGCCTGAAAGCTCATGGGTGCAGAGCACCGCACAAGGAGCAGCAGGAGCAGGAATGAACATTGAGCACTCTTTCCCAAAGAGTTGGTGGGGCAAGACACAAAACCAGGCATATAAGGATCTTTACAACCTTATGCCATGCGAAAGCAAAATCAACTCCACCAAGAGCAATTATCCTATGGGAAAGGTTGTTAGTGGCGACAAGGGCAACGGATGCACTAAAGTAGGCAAAGGTCCTGACGGCAAGATGTACTGGGAGCCTGCCGACAAATGGAAGGGAGAGTTTGCCCGCGGATACATGTATATGGCAACTACTTATCAGAACCTTACATGGACCGGAGCACAAGCTTTGCAAATCCTTCAGCAAGGCGACTACCCCACTCTGCAGGAATGGGCATACAAACTCTATATCCAATGGGCAAAGGAAGATCCTGTGGACGCTCTTGAGGTGAAGCGCAACAATGATGTGAGCAAGATACAAGGCAACCGCAACCCGTTTGTCGACTTCCCCAACCTTATGGAATATATCTGGGGCGACAGTATTGACTATGCCTTCGACCCTGCCCACACTCTCACCACAGAGAGCTACACCAACGGTAGCGACCCTCAGCCTGGTGAGGAATGGGAGACTTTCTACACCGTAAACTATAAGGGAAATGATGGCGGATGCAGCATCGAAATCGCACATGCACCATCCGAGGGAAGCAACATGTGGACAAACACAGCACAATACGGATGGAAGGTGACTGGATTTGTCGGAGGCAAGAACCAAGCATCTGACGGAAGCTTAGTAACTCCAGTCATAGACCTCACGGAGTATCAGTCGGCGACATTCTGCTTCAACCATGCCGAAAAGTTCGACACCGACCCGGCAAAGAGAATGAGCGTTGAGGTTCGCTGCGACGGATCTATCACCAAGTTGGGCGGCATCAACTGGCCATCAGGCAACAACTGGACATTCGTCAACTCTGGCGACATCGACCTCACAGCGTTCGCCGGCAAGAAGATACAGATAGCCTTCCACTACACCAGCACCACAGATGTGGCAGGAACATGGGAGATAAGCGACATTAGCGTGAAAGGCAAGAAGGGATCTACCGGCATCGGATGCATACAAAATCCCACAGCCGACAGCTTCAATCCCTCTGCACCACACACAGTCTACAACATCTCTGGACACCGCATCAACAACATCAACGAAGCCAAGGGAGTTGTGATTGTCAAGCAGAACGGCAAGACGTTTAAGATGATGAGGAAATAGAATTTTGAATGTTGAGTTTTGAATGTTGAATTGTGCGCTTTGCGCATTAGGAATTGTTCAATTAGGAATTGAGAATTATTAAATCAAAACTCAAACAATGCGGACTGAAAGCCCAATGACATCCGTAGCCCAGAATAAGCAAAAACGCCCTGGGCTATGGAGGACATTGGGCTTTCAGTCCGCATTGTTTAAGTTTACCCCCTCCTCTTAACTCCCTTTTAACTCCCTCCCCCTGCTAATTCGTTGAAAAAACCTAATATTTAGCCTATCCTTATCCATATACGGGAAAAAATGCGTAAGTTTGCACTCGTTTTATAAAACATACACATTATTTAATGATAAGAATAGAAAATTTCATCCAGCTCAAAGCGTTTGCCCGTCAGGATGCACTCGTGCTATCATTGATTTGGATAGCCAGTTTCGCGTGCATCACACTTGTTCACGCAGGCGCATTGGGCAATCTGCTCGCCCTTGCCACACCATTCATCATAGCATGGCGACTGACAAAGTTTCGCGACCAGATTCTTGGCGGCTTTATCTCCTTCCGCCGTGCGTTTGCCTACGGTGTCTACACATTCTTTTATGCATCACTGTTGTTCGCACTCGCACAGTTTGCCTATTTCCGCTTTCTCGACCACGGTGCCTTCGCCACTATGATTACCGAGAGCATGCGTCTGCTCGCCCCTATGTATGAGCAGAGCGGCATATCAAAGGCAGAACTGAACAGCAACATCGACCTTGTAGCAATGCTCACTCCCATACAGTGGTCGTTTCTGTTTATGATGCAGAACATCATAATCGGCTTCATCGCAAGCCTGCCAATAGCGGCTGTGTGCATGAGAAAGGTAAGGAACGGAAAGTAAAGGAACAAAAAAAAAGATAAAGAACACATAAAAACAGCTTAGTATTATGGACATAACAGTCATCATACCCCTATACAACGAGGAAGAATCGTTGCCCGAACTATACTCATGGATTGAGCGAGTGATGAAACAGAACAACTTCACGTTTGAAGTGATTTTCGTGAACGACGGCTCCACCGACCATTCATGGGACGTAATCGAGAGTCTGTCACAAAAATCACCCTACGTCAAGGGCATTAAGTTCCGCCGCAACTACGGCAAGAGTCCTGCCCTATACTGTGGCTTCAAGGAGGCTCAGGGCGATGTGGTGATAACTATGGATGCCGACCTTCAGGACTCTCCCGACGAGATTCCCGCCCTCTACCACATGATTATGGACGAAGGCTACGACCTTGTGAGCGGCTACAAGCAGAACCGCAAGCAGGGCGACCCTCTGTCGAAGACCATACCTACAAAGCTTTTCAATGCCACGGCACGCAAGGTGAGCGGCATACACAACCTGCACGACTTCAACTGCGGACTCAAGTCCTACCGCCACGACGTGGTGAAGAATATCGAGGTATACGGTGAGATGCACCGCTATATCCCTTATCTTGCCAAGAACGCCGGTTTCGACAAGATTGGCGAGAAACCCGTTCATCACCAGGCTCGCAAGTATGGCTCGTCAAAGTTTATGGGTTGGAACCGTTTCTTCAACGGCTATCTCGACCTCATCACCTTGTGGTTCCTGTCGAGCTTCGGCAAGAAACCAATGCATGTGTTCGGATTCCTCGGCACACTGATGTTTTTCATCGGCTTCGTTTCGGCATTCGCATTGGGCGTAGACAAACTGTGGTGTCTGTCGCAGGGCATTCCGCAGCGACTCGTCACCGACTCGCCATACTTCTACATCTCACTCACAATGATGATGATAGGAACACAATTCTTCCTGGCAGGATTCATCGGCGACCTCGTGAGCCGCTCGTCGCAGAACCGCAACGACTATCAGATAGAGAAGACTCTGAAATGCGACGCATCCCTGATTAAGGAATAAGAATCTGAACCATTTTGTATTAAACACGAAACTTGTTTTAAATGCAAAGCATCACACGAATATTCATCAGCATAGTGGTAGCCGTGCTTATGCTGTCGGCATGCTCGTCGATAGACTGTCCGCTCAACAACCGCGTTTATGCCTCGTTCAGGCTTGCGGGGGAGGTGGAAAAGCTTTACGACACGCTCACTATTGCCACCATGCGCTCCATCGACAATCCAGAAGAGGACACGGTGCTTATCAACAAGCTCACACTCAGCGACAGTCTGTCTCTGCCCATGAGCTACACACGCAATGAGGACACATTCTACTTCATGCTACAGCAATACGGCACTGGATTGACAACCGTTGACACGGTGTGGGTGAGCAAGGAGAACTTGCCCCACTTTGAATCAGTAGACTGCAACCCCGCGATATTCCACACTATCAATGGTGTGCGCTTCACGCGCCATGCCATCGACAGCATCAAGGTTAACAACAATAAGGTAACTTACTATGACACTAAGGCGCACTTCCTCATTTATTTCAAGAATCGCGACATTTAGTGTCGCATTGCTTCTACTGTTGGCTGCATTGCCTGCCTCGGCGCAAAAGAAGATTGGCACAAAGGCTACACAAAAGAAGATTGGCACAAAGGCTGTGGCAGAGAAAGACACAGTGGCTCTGTTTCGCGGAGTGGCATTATCAGCCGACTTGATAGGCGCTGCACAATTGGCACTAAGCGACTATGGGCAATACGAGGCCTCTGTGCGTATAAACTTGCGCGACAAGTATTTCCCCGTATTCGAACTTGGCTACGGCAAAGCCGATGCCGATGACCCAAGCACCAAACTTGCCTATAAGACATCTGCACCATACGCCCGCATTGGTCTCGACTTCAACATAGCCAAGAACAAGCACGACGACTACCGCATCTACGGAGGATTCCGCTATGCCTTCAGCTATTATAAGTTTGATGTAGCATCGTCAGGCTTGAAAGATCCTGTATGGGGCGACAATGCCGACTTCAACATCCAAGACATCAAAGCCAACTATCATTGGCTTGAGGGCGTGTTTGGAGTTGACGCCAAGATAGCCGGACCATTTCGTCTTGGCTGGAGCGTGCGCTACCGCCGCCACCTGTTTGGCGACAACGGCACAGTAGGCAACACCTGGTATGTACCAGGCTACGGCAAACAAGGAGGCTCGCGACTCGGCGGAACCTTCAATGTAATATTTGAACTTTAACTCACCCCACTATACAAACAATGAAAAAGAAACTCTATTGGCAAATCCCCTTCCTCCTGTTCCTTATCATCGGCACCGTAGTGATAGTGCGCCAACAGCGCAGCACACCCTACCAGCATGACGAGGGTCAGGTGTTCGGCACCTTCTACCACATCACCTACCAGAACGACTCAAGCCTCAACAATGAGATTCTTGCTGAACTTGCCAAGGTGGACGATGCCTTGTCGATGTTCAACAAGAAGTCGATTATCTCGCGCATCAACAATGGCGAGGATGTGGAGACAAACGAGATGTTTGACACCGTGTTCAACCTTGCAGAAAGCGTGGCTGACAACACCAACGGAGCATTCGACATCACCGTGGCTCCGCTTGTAAACGCATGGGGATTCGGATTCAAGACTGGCAACCCACCAACCAAAGCCACTATCGACTCTTTGCGCTCAGTGGTGGGCTACAAAAAGGTTTCGCTTAAAAACAGCCACATACACAAGACCGACCCACGTGTGATGCTCGACTGCAGCGCAATAGCCAAAGGCTACGGATGCGATGTTGTAGCTGCTCTGCTGCGCAGGCATGGCATAGACAACTACTTGGTAGAGATTGGCGGCGAGGTTGTGGCACAAGGCATTAGCGAGAAACGCTTGCCCTGGAAGATCGGAGTAACAAAACCTACAGATGATTCACTCGCTGTGGACAAAGAATTGCAAACGGTGCTCAATGTCAAGAATATGGCAATGGCCACAAGCGGCAACTACCGCAACTTCTATTATAAGAACGGTAAGAAATACGCCCACACCATCGACCCCAAGACAGGCTACCCTGTGCAACACAACATCCTCTCTGCCACGGTGCTCGCAAAACACTGTGCCGAGGCCGACGCTTACGCCACATCATTCATGGTGATGGGACTGGACGAAGCCAAGAAAGTGCTCGACAAGCACACCGAACTCATGGCCTATCTGATATATGCCGACCATAAAGGCAATATGCAGGTGTGGTACTCGCCGAGCATGAAGGACAAAATTCAGAAATAACCATAGGGCATAAACCCAGGAATTGGGCGAAATCCCAATAAGAACAGTTACCGCTAAATGAATTTCTATGAGAGACTTGCTGCCACGCCACTGTTTCAAGGTTTAACCAACAGCGAGCTTATGCAGATTATAGGCCAAACCAAGTTCGCCTTCCACAAGATAGCACCTGGCAAAACCATACGCGATGAGGGAGAGCCATGCCACAGTATGGCTTTCCTCATCGACGGCACAGCCACTGCAACAATGTCGGCTGCCGACCATGGATATTCGGTAGAGGAAACGATACAGGCTCCTGAGATGTTGCAACCGGAACGACTCTTCGGACTAACCCAACGCTACACACACACATTCACAGCTATTACAGAATGTGACATAATGGAAATCAGCAAGAACGACATCATGCAACTCTCCGACGAATTCTTCATCTTCCGCATCAACCTTCTAAACGCCATATCCACCGTGTCGCAGAAAAACGAACGGCTTGCATGGCAACCCATGCCGCAAGATACAAGAGGACGAATAACACGATTTCTCGCCTTACACAGCTCCAAACCAACTGGCACAAAGACCATACGTATCAAGATGACACGATTGGCTCAGGAGACAGGTTTGGGAAGGCTCGCCGTGTCGAAAGAACTGAACGAAATGCAGGAACTTGGACTTCTGGATTTCAGTCGTGGAATAATAACCATCAAGGCTATTGAAAAACTATATCAGAAAACATGACTTATTGCAAATATTTTCTGTAACTTTGCATTTATATCTCTAAGAAGACTTCTACATATCATATATATAATAAGGTGGAACAAAAAAAATCACAGCGTGCCGACTTGGAGAGCAAGCGTCTCACGGGATTCTTGATAGGACTGACAGTTGCACTATCGCTGTTTTTGGCAGCAATGGAATACACAACGTCCGACGCTATCGACAGCTCCAACGCCGACCAGATTGACGATCTATTGAGCGATGCAGACCTTATGCCTGCTCCCGACCGACGCGACATGATTGCTGCTGTGGAGCCAAAGGCAAAGAAGGCTCCCACACAAAAGCTCAAGGTGGTTGACAAGAAATCGCAAATGGAGAAGCTCAACGACATTACGCAAATGCGCACTGTAGGCGAGGGCGACGGCACAACCACCAACAATGGCAAAGGAGAGAGTGACAACGACGACGCATCGACACTGCAACCAGTGGCGGTTGACAACAACGACAACCCACTGAACTTCCGCGTGGTAGAGCAATTACCTGAGTTTCCTGGAGGAATGGCAGCTTTCGTGAAATGGCTCACCGACAATTTGCGCTATCCTCCTATGGCTCAAAAGCAAAATATTCAGGGACGGGTGGTTGTGACATTCATCATCAACCGCGACGGTAGCACAAGCGATCTCAAGATAGCCAAGTCGGTGCATCCTATGCTCGACCGCGAGGCTTTGCGCGTGGCTCGCATGATGCCCAACTGGAAACCAGGTGTGAACAATGGCAAACCATGCCGCACCTTATTTGCCATACCAATAGAGTTCAAGATATAAACATTAAAAATCAACATATTCAGAAACCATTAAAAATCCAAACAGATATGACAACAGCAGACCAAATTCTACAAATAGTGAACAATTACCTCGACAACATGCCCTACGACCGTCAGCCAGCATCGCTCTATGCCCCAATCCGCTACGTGTTGTCGATGGGCGGAAAACGCATTCGCCCCGTGCTCATGCTTCTCGCCTATAATATCTATAAGGACAATCCCGAGAACATTCTCATGCCGGCTTGCGCACTTGAGACATATCATAACTACACTCTGCTGCACGACGACCTTATGGACAATGCAGACATTCGCCGTGGCCACAAGACTGTACACCGCAAATGGGATGCCAATACTGCCATTCTCTCTGGTGACACTATGCTTGTGCTTGCCTATCAGCGTATGGCCCAGTGCGACCCGGAAAAAATGCCCGAGGTAATGAAACTCTTCTCGGAAACAGCTCTTGAGATAGGCGAAGGACAGCAATACGACATGGACTTCGAACACCGCAACGACGTGACTGAGGAAGAATACATCGAGATGATACGCCTCAAGACAAGCGTACTGCTGGCTTGCGCTCTCAAGATTGGCGGCATTCTCGCAGGCGCATCAAGCGAAGATGCCGACAACCTCTACCGCTTTGGCGAGAAGATTGGCCTTGCCTTCCAGTTGCAGGACGACTATCTCGACGTATACGGCGACACACGTGTGTTCGGCAAGGCTATCGGCGGCGACATCACTTCAAACAAGAAGACCTATATGCTCATCAATGCTTTCAACCGTGCCAACGAAGAGCAGCGTGCAGAACTTGAGCGTTGGATTTCGGCTACCGAGTTCAACCGTGAGGAGAAGATTGCTGCTGTCACCCGACTCTATAACGAGATTGGCATCGACCGGCTCGCTCAGGAGAAAATCAACTACTACTTCGAGGAGAGCCGCAAATATCTCGCAGCACTCAAAGTGGCTGAGGAGCGTAAGGCCGAACTTACAGCCTACGCACAGCGCATGATGAAGAGAAATTATTAAAAAAAAACAGAACAGAAAGTGCCTTACAGAAGATTTCCAAAGACCGACACTGCGCGCCTGAAATCGTTGAACACTCTGCTCAACAACAACGATGTATATGCGGCTAAGAGTCGGTTTATCGACATGGAGTTGATAAACACGGCCAAGAGTCTGCACGACCAACTCAAGACACTCAGCAGCCAATTCATGCTGAGCTATGAGGCTCAGATGCGCAACTACAAGCTCCTCGCCAAGCCACAAAAGAATATGCTCACCTATGTGCTGCATTTCGTGCGCGTGCTCAGCATGTCGATTGAGCGTGGAGAGATGAAACCGGCTGTGCTGCATGACTACTATTCCACCTATGATGCTGACGAGCTGATACGCCAACTCCACAATGTGGACAGCGCATTCCAACTGACTCCCGGCATCATAGATGGCGAGAAACGACGCATAGCCGACGGTGGCCGCCCTATCTACAATCCAACGATTGGAATGGTGGCAACGCATTTCGACATATTCAGCGACTTGTACAAACAGCAACGCATTCTTAACGACAAGGCGGAGCGTGCCCTGAACGAAGTGAAGGAGGTGCGAACAAAAGTCGACAAACTGCTCATTGATATATGGAATCAAGTGGAGCTACATTTTGCCGAACTGCCACCAGAAACACGCTTCGATGAATGTCGTCGCTACGGTATAATATACTACTACCGCAAGGGCGAAGCCAACGAAGAAAAGAAAAAGAAAAACAAAGACTGATGAATTTTATAGATACTCATACACATCTCGACGGCGAGGAGTTCAACGCCGACCGCAGCGAGATGATGCAACGCGCACGAGAGGCAGGAGTGAGCCATGTGTTCATTCCTGCCATCGACCTTAAATCGGTGGAGACTGTGCTCGACACTTGCCGACAATATCCAGGATATGCCCACCCAATGCTCGGATTGCATCCCGAAGAGGTAAGAGCAGATTGGAGCGAAGTGCTCGACCGCATGCACGAATACCTAAAGCCAGGACATCCGTTCATAGCCATAGGCGAGGTGGGACTCGATTACTATTGGTCGCGAGAGTTTGAGCATGAGCAACTCTTGGCTTTTGAACGTCAGGTGGAATGGTCGATAGCGACACGTCTGCCACTTATGATACACTGCCGCAAGGGACAAAACGAGATGGTGCAGATGCTACGCAAATACAAGGAAGAACTGCCAGGAGGAGTGTTCCACTGCTTCACTGGCAATGAGCATGAGGCAGAGGAACTGCTTCAATTCCCCAACTTTGTGCTTGGCATTGGCGGTGTGCTCACATTCAAGAAGAGCCATCTGCCCGAAGTGTTGCCATCCACAGTGCCACTAAGCAGAATAGTGCTTGAGACCGACTCACCCTACATGGCTCCAGTTCCTATGCGTGGCAAGCGTAACGAAAGTGCATACGTGCGCTTAGTTCTCGAAAAACTTGCCCAATGCTATGAAGTGGATGAGCAGACTGTTGCCGATGCCACCAACGACAACGTAAAGAGAGTGTTCGGCACACTCGACAGATAGACTTCTTTATAAGTTTGTATTTATATATGAGACATTCACTCAACAGAACCCCACTAATCACACTGTGCACCATGGCTCTTGCCACATGCACCACATTATGCCACGCAGCCACGCAAGCAGCCAATGATATACTGCCCGAGGAGAGCATTGGACTGCATCAGATACTGAAGACAAAGTTTATCGAGGGCAACGCCTCGTTCATGTCGCTCGTGGCTATAGCTCTCGTACTTGGTCTCGCATTCTGCATAGAACGCATCATCTACCTCAGCCTGTCGGAAATCAATGCCAAACGGTTCATGGCTAAAGTCGACGAGAAAATAAGCCAAGGCGACATTGAAGGCGCAAAGACCCTTTGCCGCGACACACGCGGACCCGTGGCATCAATATGCTATCAGGGACTTGTGCGTGTGGACACTCCCATTGAGGACATAGAAAGGTCGGTGGCAGCCTATGGCTCAGTACAGGCAGCCAACATGGAGCGCGGATGCTCATGGATAACGCTGTTCATAGCCATGGCACCATCGTTGGGATTTCTCGGCACGGTGATTGGTATGGTTATGGCATTTGAGCAGATACAGATAGCTGGCGACATCAATCCCACAATCGTGGCTGCCGGAATGAAGGTTGCTCTCATCACCACTATTTTCGGTATTATCGTTGCCCTCATCCTGCAGCTGTTCTACAACTACATCCTTTCTAAAATCGACCATCTCACATCACAGATGGAGGAGAGTGCCATCACGCTTCTCGACTCATTGCTGAAATATAAGCTACAACACGCTTCGACCAATAAAGAAACAATAGCACATGATGAAGAAAACAGATTGTCGCCACTTGCCTAAGATTTTCGACAAGCGGCGTGTCGAGGGCAATGTCTCCCACCTTGTCTTCTATACAATAATCGCCTTTTTCGCACTATTGTTCCTGCTCTTCCGCTTCGTGGGCTTTGACATTCCCTATGAGGAGAACCCCGACTATAATGCCCCATTGCTCACAGGCTTTCTCATAACATCAATGCTCGCGCTTGTGGCAGGCACCTTAGTCCTAAGCGTATGGAGTTTTGTGCGCAAAGCGAGGATGAACAGAGGCAACAACCGCATTGTAAACAACATTCCAGCACGTCGCATCACGCTCGGAGTGACAGCAGGAACAGCCGCATTGCTGCTCATTACATATATATGTTCGAGCACCGAGGCACTCAAAGTAAACGGATCGCTATTTGCCGACACGTTTTGGCTACGCATGTCGGGCATGTTCATCGGCACTTCAATCATCATGATTCTTACTGCCGTGGCAGCCCTCGTGTATGGCATAACACGCAACCGCAGATAAGAACAACACGAGAATATGCTAATAAAGCGAAGAAAACACATAGTACCCGAACTGAACACCACTTCGACAGCCGACATATCGTTCATGCTGCTCACGTTCTTCCTCGTTACCACATCAATGGATGTGGACCGCGGACTCGTGAGACAACTGCCACCACTCGACAATGAGAAGGAGCAGACCATCGACGCTACCGAGGTCAGCCGAGAGAATACGTTGGCTTTTAAGATTACAGATTCGGGTAAACTGCTGATGAACGGCAAACCAGTGGCTACAGAAAACCTGCGCATAAAGATTGCCGACTTCATACGCCACCGCACCACACAACATGTAATATATGTAGACCCCGACCCAGCAGCCGACTATAATGCCTACTTCAGGCTTGAGGACGAGATAATGGCAGCCTACAACTCTGTGCGCAACGAGATAGCACAGCGACAGTACCACCGCCCTTATGCAGCCCTCAACGAGAAGCAACGCAATCATGTACGTGACCTTTGTCCGCAACACATATCAGAGACCTATAACACTACGGCTATCCCACAAGACAGCGACACACAACCCACCACAACAGCAACAGAAAACAAGGAAGGAGGCAAACGATGATTTTCAGCAACCGCTCACGGCACAGTATGCCACAACTCAACACTTCGTCGCTGCCCGACCTTATCTTCACCGTACTCTTCTTCTTTATGGTTGTAACACACATGCGCAAAACAACCATAAAGGTGGAGTATCGTGTGCCACAAGGCACCGAGCTTACTCGTCTTGTAAAGAAGTCGGCTGTGTCGTATATATATATAGGTAGACTACCACACTCCACACATCAAGCACAACCAACTAAAGCACTCGCCAACTCAAGCGATGGCTACAGCATGCAGCTAAACGACAAGTTAGCCACGCCCGACGACATAGCCGACTATATCGCTGCCGAACGACAGCGCATGTCGCCTGAAGACAAACAGCGCCAAACAGTATCGCTTAAGGCTGACCAAACCACTCGAATGTCGCTCATTACTGATGTGAAGCAAGCTTTAAGAAAAGCAAATGTGAGAAAAATCAGTTATTCAGCAGAACAGAGAAGATAACACAAAAGTTACAATTTATAACTTTTCACACTACATTTATTGTCAATCTCACAAAAATAGAGTAACTTTGTGCCCAAATAACAACCAATAACAAATGGCACATCATAATTTAGATTTACTCGACAAGAAAATCTTACGGCTCATAGCCGATGACGCGCGCATCCCCTTCCTTGAAGTTGCGCGTTCTTGCAACGTAAGTGGAGCAGCTATACATCAACGCATACAGAAACTCACAAATCTCGGTATTCTGAAAGGCTCGCAGTTTATCATTGATCCTGAAAAGGTGGGATATGAGACCTGCGCCTACGTGGGTCTGTACCTACAGAATCCTGCAAGTTTCGATGATGTAGTGGAAGAACTGAAGAAGATTCCTGAAGTAGTGGAATGCCACTATACAACAGGCGGCTTCGACATGTTCATCAAGCTTTATGCCCGCAACAACCACCATCTGCTCAACGTCATCCACGACAAGCTCCAACCACTCGGTTTGTCACGCTCGGAGACTATAATCTCGTTCAACGCAGCCATCAACCGCCAGATACCTATCAGCGAATTGCCTGTTGACGACGAAGAAGATGATGATGAAGATATAGAAGAAAACGCAAACGAATAAACAGCGACAGTTCATAAGTTAAAGAAATCAGGGAATATATCGCTCCTGTTGATTGCTAAAATTAAAGCCAAATGCTTAGCCGAATATTCAGCAAAGCATTTGGCTTTAATTTCTTCAACTACTTTCTTCCAACTTTCTTTTTAACTTCCAACTTTCTTTTTAACTTCCAACTTCTCTATTATTTAATATTCTTTTTCCTCACGCCAATCGACGACAAATAGAGTCCCACGAATGTCAGCGCTCCATTTATCATCAGCAACTCATAACCAAACTTATAGTCCAGCACACTTTGTGCAGCATTGTCAAGCGCAAAACATATGAGCGGCGAGGCCACAGCTATATAAGGCACAAGGCTGTCCTTCGGTATGCGATGCGTGAAGAGTCCGAAAGCAAACAATCCCAAGAGCGGACCATAGGTATATGAGCATAGAATATATATAGCATCTATCACGCTCGTGGAATTGAGCATCTTGAACAGCAATATAAACAACACGAACAACACGGCAATGCCAACATGCACACGTCGGCGCAAACGCTCGTCGCCCTCACGCCCTCTAATGTCCACACAATAGCTTGTGGTAAGAGCCGTGAGTGCAGAATCGGCACTTGAGAACGACGCAGCCACAATACCTATAGTAAACAAAACTACAACCACAGTTCCCAATCGTCCTGTAGCGGCAAACATTGGCAACAACTCATCGCCACTCGCAGGCAACTCAATGCCTTCCCTCCGGGCAAGCAACATAAGCAGCACACCAAGAGCCATAAACAAAAGGTTTGCCGGAACAAAGGCAAAACCATAAGTACACATATCCTTCTGAGCCTCACGCAGCGAACGGCATGTAAGATTCTTCTGCATCATGTCCTGGTCGAGTCCGGTCATCACTATCGCAATGAATGCACCACTTAAGAACTGCTTGAAGAAATTCTGTGTCGACACCCAATCATCAAACACAAACATGCGGCTATGGCTGTCGGCGGCTATAGCCTTGGCGGCTTCTGGCAGCGACATTCCCAACTCTCCCATCACATTATATATAATAAGGATAAGGGCAGCAAACATACATGTTGTCTGAAACGAGTCGGTCCACACCAATGTCTTTATGCCGCCACGACGTGTATAGAGCCATATAAGCGCAACCATACCCACAACTGTCAACGGAAAAGGTACGCCCAAGGCATCAAGCACAAACTTCTGGAGTATGATACAGACAACATAGAAGCGCACAGCAGCTCCTGTCATCTTCGACACAAGAAAGAACCAGGCTCCTGTCTTGTACGACCGTTCACCAAGTCGCTCCTTGAGATAAGTGTAAATTGTTGTGAGATTGAGCCGATAGTAAACGGGCAGCAACACAAAGGCTATGGCAAAATAACCGAAAATGAAACCTATACACGTCTGTATATAGGTCATGTCGGTGCGCATAACCATTCCTGGCACACTAACAAACGTAATGCCAGAGATAGAAGCTCCCACCATGCCAAATGCCACCATATACCATGGCGAACGGCGGTTGGCACGAAAAAATGTTTGGTTGTCGGCGGCACGACTGGCAGTGAAATGACTGAAAAGCATGAGTGCCGCAAAGTAGATTACTACTGTAATAAGTATAAGCATGGTAAATATTATAATATAGTGTCGTGCAAAGTTACGGCTTTTTTCAAAATTTTCAAACGCTCATGCAACTTTCTTCTATCCACGCTCGTCAAACAATCAGAAATAAGAACAAAACAATACTACAACAAATAAAAAAAAACACAGCAATGAAAAAAATACTTCTATCAATGGCATTGCTTCTAAGCCTTGGAAGCTCAACTACGGTTAGTGCACAGCGTCACCGCCACACACCCCGCACGGAGACTGTAGCCAAAGATTCCGTCAAAAGCAAAGACGAGGGCATAGAGGCTTATTCCGACACATCGTCAGTAGCTCAAGAGGACTCGGCTGTTTATGATGCAACATATCCTAATACCGACGACAACAGCTTAGACCCGAGCAACTTCGACAACCCATTCTCATGGTTTGCTCATCTTTGCTCGATGAACTATGCAGGAATAGCATTCATCCTATTCGTTTTGTTCACATTTATATTACTCTTCACACCGCTGATAATAGTGCTGCTCATCATACGCTATTTCATTAAGCGCCACAACGACCGCGTGCGCTTGGCAGAGAAAGCTATGGAGACAGGACAAATGCTCAACGACGAGGATATGCCACTCAGCAAGAAATCGCCAGAATATATGTGGCAACGCGGCATCAGGAATGTATCAATAGGTTTAGGACTTATGGTTTTCTTCTGGTTTCTTGGTGCCGAGTCCTTAGCAGGAATAGGTGGACTTGTGGCTTGCCTTGGAGCAGGACAGATGTTTATGGTGAGATACAACTACAACAGTAAGTTCGGACGCAAGGATAAGGACAACGATGACAACTTCAATGATTTCAACGATTTTAATGGCGACATATCTGACTTGAAATTCGGGGATGAAGACAAGAATAAATAATCGAAAAAACTTTCTACCCAAAACGTAGTAAATTTGGCGTTTCGTGCGTCTATATAGTATATATAATAGAAAATGAAGGAAAACAACGATCTCTCTCTTGTCTCTCAGGTGACTGGGTTTCACGACCGTGCGGCTTTCGACCGCCTGGTTGTGAAATATCAGTCACCTATAAGGCGATTCTTCCTCCACCAGACATTGGGAGACGCACAGCTGAGCGACGACCTCGCCCAGGACACCTTCATCAAGGCATACGTCAACATCGGGAAGTTTCGCGGTCAGGCAGCTTTCTCCACATGGCTCTACCGCATAGCCTGCAATGTGCTCTACGACTATCACCGACGGTTGCGCCCTACAGACGACATAGACTCATCGGATGCCATACGCCATAATTCCGACAATAGCGATGCCAATATGAAACTTGACGTATACGATGCACTAAGACGACTTGGCGAGAAGGAGCGCACCTGTGTCACACTGCAACTCATCGACGGCTATCCCATCGACAAGATTTCGGAAATCACGGGCATGGCAGCAGGAACTGTCAAATCACATCTGTTCAGAGGAAAAGAGAAGCTAACGGCATTTCTGCGAAAGAACGGATACGACAAATAGTGGAATATATAGCCAATCTATCAATATCGGTCTTAAAATTATTTTGACTTATGAACAAAGAAAAGAATTTAACAAGCAATAATGGTACTGTCGACGAGGAGCTGCTGCGCTGTTTCTTCGCCGACAGTGTGCGTATGCATATTGCCGACAACGGCTTTTCTCGTAATGTGATGCAACGTATGCAGGAAGAAGTTCCTGCACGCCAACGCATGATTTACTACTTGTGGACAGCCGTATGGTCGGTTGCCTGCATAGTGACTTTCTTATTTGTTGACGGCATAGATATAATAAAAGGCTATTTGGGCAAAGCCGCTGTCTATGTGAGTAGCCTGTTGCCTAAAGTTGATTTAGGCACACTAATGTCGCAACCCGACTTCCACTTGCTCATGTCGCACATCCAAGCCTATAGTTCCACAATAATCTTGGCTATGATTACTGTAGTGGTGCTGAGCAGCGTGGTGTTGTGGGATGCTGAAAGCTTGTGAAAACACTATTCAATATAGAAGTCCAAGTCTTCCTTCTGGCCCTTATCGGTGGAGGAAGGCTTTTTTGATTCCTTACCTATGTTCTGCTTCAGTTTACCGTCCTTGTCAAACATTCCGTATGTAGTGCGCAATACTATGAACTCGGTGCGGCGGTTGAGCTGATTGCATATTTCCTGCTTCTCCTTGTCGAGTTTCTTGATAAACTCTTCGCTGAGCACATCATTCTCCTTAAGCCAATTATACTTCTCGGTGAGTTTCTTGCGGATAGTCTTAGGCTTCTCTTTGCCATAGCCCATTGGCGAGAGTCTGTCGCGGGCAATGCCCTTGTTTGTAAGATATTCCACCACCGATTCAGCACGGCGTTGCGAGAGCCGCTTGTTGTATTCAGCAGAACCCTTATAGTCGCAATGTGCCGAGAGTTCAATTGTCACGTTCGGGTTCTCGTTCAACAGTTTCACAAGTTCGTCGAGCGACTTCTCTGATTCAGGACGCAGCGTTGCCTTGTCAAAGTCATAGAAGATATTGTCTATAAGCACTGGCGCCGTGATTGAAGCCAACGGGAACTGCAACACATATTCATGCGACTCGCCTGAAGGCTTAATGCTCAGCTCTTCCTTATGGTTAAGGAAACCCTTGCATGTGGCAAGGAATATATAGTCGGTACCAGGATTAAGCTGTTTCTCAAACGAACCGTCACCCTTGACACTCAGTTTCTCATTAGTGCCATCCGAACCTACAAGATAAACCACAGCCGAAGGCAACTCGTATCCATCCTGCTCGTATACCCATCCCTTTACGCTCTGAATTATCTCAGGATTCTCGAAACTGTAGATATGATCCCATCCACGACCATCATTGCGGTTGGACGCAAAGTAGCCGCGATTCTGCACACCCTCAAATGTCATACCAAAATCATCGGCTTGCGAATTGAGCGGATAACCCGGATGCGACAAATGATACTTGCCGTCCTTTCCCACTGAGGCAATGAAAATATCGAGTCCACCCATACCAGGATGACCGTCGCTTGAGAAATACAGGTCGCCATTGGGACGGAACGTAGGGAACATCTCGTTGCCAGGAGTGTTTATTGGTTCGCCAACGTTCTCCACCCCACCCAATCCCGCAGCAGTGATACGAGCACGCCAAATATCCATACCACCCATACCACCAGGCATATCGCTCACGAAATAAAGCCACTCGCCATCAGGCGAAACAGCAGGATGAGCATAACTTGAGAGCGTATCGGCAGTTATCTTCATCTCTGAAGGCTTGCCCCATGCAGCGTCTGCACGTGCCGACGTAACAATCTGAGCATAGCGTGGATATGAAGGATCGCTAACACACTGAGTGATATACATAGTGCGCTGGTCGGGCGAAAGCGCACAAGCACCCTCGTCATAGTCAGTATTCAAGCCACCTGTCACAGCCTCTGGTTTCGACCAATGTCCCTTGTCGTCCTTTTCCGACATGAATATATCAGCAGGCTTCGCACCCGTTATACCACTAAGCTCATTACCCTGAGCGTCGTTGCGAGTTGACGTGAAATACAGATATTCATATTGGTCGCCTGCAAGCACTGGCGAATAATCGTCGCGTCGAGAGTTGAACACGTCCATACGCTTCACCTTGTAGCGTGAGCCTTCTTGCTTCCATTGTGGTGCTTTCTGTGCTGAGATGAGTCCGTTCTGCGCCAGTAGCTTGGCAGCTTTGATGTCCAACACATTGTTTTTTGTCCTGTCTGGTTCGGGATAAACACCACTGTTGATGGAATCGAGAACAATACCAAACTGCTCAGCCGCCTGTTTATACGAGCCAGCCTTAAGCAACTGGCGCGCATAGGCAAGGCGGTCGGCTGTGGATGCCCTGCCATAGCGAATGGCATTGGCATAGGCAGCCGACGCTTTTTGTGTGGCGTTGATGCGCTCATTACAATGAGCTATCTTCAATGCTATGTCCCCTCGTTTCGACTTCTCCTTGGGTGAAGTCTTGCTATAAGCCTGTTTGAATTGGGTCGCAGCGTCATAGTATTCACCTATGGCAAGATATTTCTCACCCTTCTTGAGGTTCTTGTCGGCACCACAACCCGACAATGTTGCCGTCATGATGACGGCCAACAAAAAACAACAAATGATATGTAGAAATTGCTTCATCCGATTATTCGCCTTGTTTTAATACGACAAATTATATATACTTTCTTAATACAAATAACGCAGGAAAAGCATGGTTTATTGTGAACGAACTGATTTTGAACAATAAAAATATTATATGAACACGCCGTGTAGTCGCCAAGTGTCATTAAGCGACAAGGGGCCAAAACACTGAATATCAGCATTTTGACCCCTTGTAGGTCGGGATGACTGGACTCGAACCAGCGACCTCACGCCCCCCAGACGCGTGCGCTAACCAACTGCGCTACATCCCGTACTTCTTAAAAGCGAGTGCAAAGTTAGTGCTAAAAATTGAATTGACCAAATTTATTTGCAACTTTTTTACCTATAGCATGATTTTTTGTTGTGTTTTTTAACTCTACTTATGGTTGCTTACTTGTGAGGATGGATTTATTTTTTTATCTTTGCATTGTAATAATCATTAATATTAAACCCTCAGCTATGCAATATATATTAACAGCTCCGTCTGCACTCAACACCACGATAACACTCCCGTCATCCAAGAGCATAAGCAATCGTGCCCTTATCATCCACGCGCTGTCGAAAGGCAACATGTTGCCCGAAAATCTATCAGTTTGCGACGACACCGAGGTGATTGTCAACGCCTTGATGTACAACCACGACGTGATAGACATCAAAGCGGCTGGCACAGCCATGCGTTTCATGACAGCCTACCTGTCGGTAATGCCCGGCGAACACGTGATAACCGGCACAGAGCGTATGAAGAAACGTCCTATCGCCATACTTGTGGACGCGCTTAGGTATATAGGTGCCGATATAGAATATGTGGGCGAGGAGGGATTTCCACCCTTGCGCATAAAGGGGCATCCACTCGAGGGCGGCTACATGGAAGTGCCTGCGAACATCAGCTCGCAATATATCTCGGCCTTGCTTATGATTGGACCTGTGCTGAAAAACGGTTTGGAGTTGAAGATGACGGGCGATATAGCATCGCGTCCTTACATAGACCTCACACTATGGATGATGCGAGAGTTTGGAGCAGATGCCGACTGGAGCGACGTCGACACAGTAAAGGTGAACCCCAAACCTTATCAGCAACACAAATACCTTATAGAGAACGATTGGAGCGCGTCTTCATATTGGTATGAGATGATGGCTCTCATGGGCGACCCAGAATCATCGGTCACTCTGCGCGGACTCTTCGATGCCTCCAAGCAGGGCGACTCTATCGTGAAATATATCTTCTCGCTGCTTGGCGTGAAGACACGCTTTGTGGAAGAGGAGGAAGAAGCAGCCCCCGTTGTGAAACTCAAGACTCTGCCCTGCCTCTTGCCTCGACTCGACTACGACTTTGTAGCAGCCCCCGACCTTGCACAGACAGTTGTTGTGGCGTGTGCCATTAAGAACATACCTTTCCGATTCACCGGATTGGCAAGCCTTAAAATAAAGGAGACCGACCGCATTGAGGCTCTCAAGCGAGAATTGAGAAAACTCGGCTATGTGCTGCGCGACGAGAACAACGACACACTCATCTGGGACGGCACACTATGCGAACCCACATTCGAACCTATCGACACCTATGAGGACCACCGCATGGCTATGGCTTTCGCTCCAGCCGCAATAAAGTTCCCAAGACTGAGAATCAACAACCCACAGGTAGTGACTAAATCATACCCGCAATATTGGGACGACTTGGAAAAAGCAGGATGGAAAATCGAGAAAGTGAAATAAACAGCGTGTTTTAGCGTTATTATTTTATACGCAACAATATCCGACAAATGCTGATACTCATATTATCAATCGTAGCCCTCGGCATATTCGCCGCCATCTACTCCATAATTTCCAATCGGGGAAAACATGGCGGCGAAGAGCCTATAACTGTGGCGCATACTTGTGCCACCTGCGATGGCACGGCCCCCACCAAATGCGAACAAGACTGCATGATGGAAGCCTCAACAAAACCAATAGAATATTTCGACGATGAGGAACTCGACAACTTCCGCGGACGCCCTGCCAACTCCTATACCGACGACGAGGCTGAACAGTTCTCCGACGTGCTGTATACCATGCGCCAGGACGAAGTGGCGGCATGGTGTCGCAGCCTAAACCTTCGCGGTATCGAACTGCCCAACCAGATAAAGGACGAGGTTGTGATGTTGATATCCGACAACTGATATTTATTGTGAAAAGAATTCATTCCCGACATATCATCCCATTGATTATCGCGGCTATAATTGTGGCCGCGACAGGATGCTCTACGCAGAAAAACACTGCCAAGACCCGCTTCTGGCATTCGTTCAAAGCTCGATACAACACTTATTATAACGGTTCGCTCGCCTATATCGACGGCTCACTCGAAAAGGAGAATGGCAACAAGGACTACTTCACTGAGATGATACCTCTATATACTGTCGCCAACAAGCAAAGCCGCGAACTGGGCAAATCGAACTTTGACAGAGCTATCGAGAAGAGCCAGAAGACCATCAAGCTGCATAGCATAAAACACCGGCCACAATGGACCAAGAACCGGCGCAAGACGGAGAAGGACATCGAGTGGCTGTCAAGACGCGAATACAATCCATTCCTTTGGCGTGCATGGATGCTTATGGGTCGATCGCAGTTTTATAAAGGAGCTTTCGACGAAGCTGCATCTACCTTTGCCTACATGGGACGACTCTACCACACTCAGCCTGCCATCTACGCCAAGTCGCGTGCATGGCTCGCCAAATGCTACATTGAGGAGGGATGGATTTATGATGCCGAAGACGTTATACGAGGCATGGAGCGCGACTCAATACATTGGTCGGCACGCAAGGAGTGGGACTACACCTATGCCGACTACTATATACATACTGGCGAATACGAGAAAGCCATCCCACACCTCCGCCAGGTGATACGCCACGAGATGCGACGCAAGCAACGCGCCCGCGAGTGGTATCTCTTGGGACAGTTGCACACCGCCGTAGGCAACCGCTCTGAGGCTATGAAGGCTTTCCGCCACGTTATAAAGCAGAACCCGCCATACGAGGTGGAGTTCAACGCCCGCATTGCAATGACAGAGGTTGCTGCCGACTCACAAGCAAGAAAGATGATAGGCCGACTGAAACGCATGGCGGCTTCGGACAAGAACAAGGACTATCTCGACCAAGTATACTATGCCATTGGCAACATACACATGGCTCGCCGCGACACAGCACAGGCTATAACTGCCTACGAGCGCGGTGTTGCCAAGGCCACACGCACGGGCATAGAGAAGGGTGTGCTATTGCTGCGACTGGGCGACATCTACTGGAACATGGAACGCTACGCCGACGCACAACGATGCTATGGCGAGGCTATCGGACTCCTTGACAAGGAACGCAAGGACTACGAACAGCTGTCAAACCGCTCGAAGGTGCTCGACGAACTTGTGCCATACACTGAAGCCGTGCACCTGCAAGACTCATTGCAATCGCTCGCACGCATGAGCGAGGCCGACCGCAACGCTGCTATCGACCGTACTATCGCCGAACTCAAACGCAAGGAACGCGAGGAACGCCGCAAGCAGCAGGAGCAAGAGGCGCAAGAAACATTAAGCAAGAACGGCGGCAACGACATGGCCCAACAACGTCCCAATGCTGCACAACAGAACCAGCAGAACAAGAATGCGCAGTGGTATTTCTACAATCCTATGGCCGTAAGCCAAGGCAAGGCTGCCTTCCAGAAACAATGGGGCAAGCGCGAGAATGTGGACAACTGGCAACGCATCAACAAGACTGTGGTGGCAATGGCTGAAGAAGAGCAAGAGATGTCGCAACAGCAACTCGACTCTATTGCCAATGCCGAGGCAGCGACCGACTCGCTCGCACAGATAGCCGACAGTGCGCAAAACGACCCTCACCGCCGCGAATACTATCTTGCACAGATTCCATTCACCGAAGAGCAGATAGAGGCAAGCAACAAGACTATTGAGGACGGACTCTTCAATTCGGGTGTGATATTCAAGGATAAGCTCGACAACCTGACACTAAGCGAGAAACAGCTGCGACGTCTCGTTGACAACTATCCCGACTATGAGGGCACTGCCAACGCCTTCTACCACCTATACCTATTATATATGCGCAAGCATGAGCCTCAAGCAGCCGACGAATATGTGGAAAGGCTTAAGGCACAGTATCCCGAAAACGAGTGGACAACGCTTCTTAGCGACCCGCACTATGTGGAAAACGCCAAATTTGGCATTGCCATTGAGGACTCGCTGTATGCTGCCACATACGATGCGTTCAAGGCATCACGCTATTCTGACGTGACAGCCAATGTGGAAATATCGACCAACAGATTCCCGCTTGGAGCCAATCGCGACAAGTTTCTCTTCATAGGAGGTCTTGGCAAACTCAACGATGGTGACGCGGAGGGATGCATAGCCGACATGAAGACAGTGGTGGAGAAATATCCGCAGAGTGGAGTGGCTCAGATGGCTGGCATGATAGTGAAGGGCGTTGGCGAGGGCAGACCATTGCATGGTGGCAAGTTCGACCTTGCCGGCATGTGGGACCGCCGAACTGTAGTGCTGCGCGACAGCGACTCAACTGCAGTGCAACAGTTATCAGCCGACCGCAACGCGGCTTTCGTATACACCATTGTATACAATCCCGACTCGCTCAACGAAAACCAACTATTATTTGAATTGGCACGATACAACTTCACAAGCTATCTTGTGCGCAACTTCGACATAAACATTGAGGAAGCCAACGGGGTGCGACGCATAACAATAAGCGGATTCCGCAACTACGACGAGGCATTGCAATACGCACGCCAAGTGAACAAACAAGCTGCCGTGACAAGGCTTGTAGGCAAAAACCGATCACTAATAGTAAGCGAGACCAACTTGCCATTGCTTGGCCAGCAATTCAGCTATGCCGACTACGACGAGTTCTATGCCAAGCACTTCGCTCCGCTCAAGACTTCCGACGAACCTCTGCTCACTGAGCCTGACGTAATACCAACGCCTGAAGCTCCGGGCACATCAGAAGAGAAGAAAGCGGACAAGGGCAAGGACGACGGCTTCGATGTATTCGACAACCCAGACAATACTGATGGCGGAGCATCCACAACAACTGTGCTTGAGGATGGACCCGTGGAAAAGCCTGGCAACAACCAAGGCGAAATAATCCTCGAGGACAAGTCGAAGACTCAGACAAAGGAGGAATTGATAACCCTGCCTGTGGAAGAACCCAAGACTCAACCTAAGGAGGAATTGATAACCCTGCCTGTGGAAGAGCCAAAGAATCAACCAAAGGAAGAGCCAAAGACTCAACCCACGGTGAAACCAAAGGAGAATCTTGAGGATGAGTTCTACTTCGGCGACGACCCCACCCCATCGCCAAGCAAGAAACAGCCGAAAGACAAGAACAAAGATAAAGATAAAGACAACGACCTCGACAGCGACGAATACTACGATCTCGATGGTTTTTAAACATTTTAAAACAATAGAAGGTATATGACAACTGGATACTTGCTATGGTGCGACGACGAGATAGAACTCCTTCGCGCACACATTATATTTTTGCAGAAGAAAGGCTACGAGGTAGTGACTGTAAGCAACGGTACCGATGCCATAGAGGAGTGCCGCCAGCACACCTTCGACCTTGTGCTGCTCGACGAGATGATGCCGGGACTTACCGGACTTGAAACTCTCCAGAAGATAAAGGAGATACAGCCTGCCACGCCTATTGTGATGGTGACAAAGAGCGAGGAGGAGAATATCATGGACCAGGCAATAGGCTCAAAGATAGCCGACTATCTGATAAAGCCAGTCAACCCAAACCAAATTCTGCTCACGCTTAAGAAGAACATCCACAAGAAACAAATCGTGACCGAGGTTACGCAATCGGGCTATCAGCAGAGTTTCCAGCAGATAGCCATGCAGATAACGGACAGCCAGACTATTGACGACTGGAAGGAAGTATACCGCCGGCTTGTGCATTGGGAACTTGAGCTTAGCTCTGCCGACTCGTCAATGACCGAGATGTTGCAGATGCAGAAAGAGGAAGCCAACAATGGGTTTGCCAAGTTCATAAAGCGCAACTATATGGACTGGGTGAAACCAGGCACCGTAGAACGCCCGCTCATGAGTCCAGACATATTCAAACGCAAGGTGTTCCCACTGATTAACGAAGGCGAGAAAGTGTTCCTTATTGTCATCGACAACTTCCGCTACGACCAGTGGCGAGTATTGTCGCAAGAGATTGGCGATATGTTTGACATAGAGGAGGACATGTATACAAGCATTCTGCCTACTGCCACCCAATATGCCCGCAACGCCATATTCTCGGGACTCATGCCTGAGCAAATAGAGAATATGTTCCCTGACCTTTGGGTAGATGAGGACGAGGAGGAAGGCAAGAACCTCAATGAGGAGCCACTTGTACGCACACAGATAGAACGCTATCGCCGCCGCGACACATTCTCTTATCACAAAATCAATGATTCAGTAGGTGCCGACCGATTGCTTGAGCGACTTGGCGACCTTATGAAGAACGACCTCAATGTAGTGGTTGTCAACTTTATTGACATGCTGTCGCATGCAAGAACAGAATCGAAGATGGTGCGCGAGCTTGCCAACAACGAGTCGGCCTACCGCTCCATCACGCTCTCTTGGTTCCGCCACTCTGTAATGGCCGACCTGCTCAAAGCTCTCGCACAGAAGGATTGCAAGATAATCATCACCACCGACCACGGCTCAATACGAGCCTCAAAACCCGTGAAGATTATAGGCGACCGCAACACCAACACCAACCTGCGATATAAGCTCGGCAAGAATCTCAACTGCCAGTCGAAGGATGTGTTCGTAATAAAGAATCCACATGAGGCACAGCTTCCCGCCCCAAACATCTCCACTTCGTACATATTCGCTACGGGCAACACCTTCTTTGCCTATCCCAACAACTACAACTACTATGTGGCCTACTACAAGGACACATTCCAGCATGGCGGAATATCAATGGAGGAGATGCTCATACCACTGATCACGCTGAGCGCAAGAAAGAAATAGCAGCAGAAAACAAGTAACATAAAAAAAAAACAACATACACATGGAAATAAGAATAAACTCATTGGCAGAAATCAACGAGGCTGCCAAAACATTCATCGAAAACATGGGCGACAGCAAAGTGTTCGCCTTCTACGGCAAGATGGGTGCCGGAAAGACAACATTCATCAAGGCTATCTGTGAGGAGCTGGGCGTGGACGACGTCATCACATCACCCACATTCGCCATCGTCAACGAATATCAAAGCTCAACCACAGGCGACTCTATATTCCATTTCGACTTCTATCGCATCAAGAAACTCGAAGAGGTATACGACATGGGATATGAGGATTATTTCTACGGAGGCTCACTCTGCTTCCTCGAATGGCCAGAACTTATCGACGAGCTTCTTCCTGAGGATGCAAAGAAGATTACGATTGAGGAAACAGAAAATGGTGGAAGAGTGGTGAAGTTCTAAAAATCACAAGGCATCTTTCTTATCATTTACGTAATACGTATACAATGGCTGATGAATACGTATTCAATGGCTGATGAATACGTATTCAAAGGCCAACGAATACGTATTCATTTTTAGGAGCTAAAATTCCTATAAAAATCATCCTTCAATATCACGTGAAATTATTTATTAATTCCACTATTCTTTCTCGTTCCTCATCTGTCAGAACTTGACTAATCGGCAAACTCAATTCTCTGCTATGAATCATATCCGTTATAGGCAAGTTCATTTCTTTAAAATTCGAGTAAACCTCTTGTTTATGTGGCGGAATGGGATAATGAATATCTGCTTCTACACCATTGTCCAGAAGATATTGCTTCAGTTCGTCGCGTCGTGACGAGAGCAATGGGAAGATATGAAACACGCTATTCTGCCAATAATTCATCGAAGGCACCTTGACATTAGCATTGCTGATATTCTGTATATAATAAAGAGCATTGTCACGGCGACGTTCGTTTTCCTCGTCAAGAAACTTCAGTTTCACATCAAGCACAGCCGCCTGAATCTCGTCCATGCGCGAATTGCGCCCTAATACTTCAAACACATATCGCTTGCTTGAACCATAATTGGCAAGACTTCTTACCATATCGGCAAGCTCATCATCATCGGTAGTCACACATCCTGCATCACCCAAAGCACCAAGATTTTTGCCAGGATAAAAACTATGACCAGCAGCATTGCCAAGAGCACCTGTGCGTTTGTCTTTATATGTGCAACCATGAGCCTGTGCATTGTCCTCAATAAGTAGCAAGTTATGGCGACGGCACAATTCGCCTATACGCTCGGTATAGGCACACCTGCCATACAGATGCACTATCATCACGGCACATGTATCTGAATCGACAGCCTCTTCTATGAGCAAGTCGTCTATCTGCATAGTGTCCATGCGCGGCTCCACTAGCACGGGCTGAAGATTATTTTCGATAATAGCATGGATGGTAGCAATATAAGTATTGGCAGGCACTATCACCTTTTTGCCCTCACTTATCACTCCCATTTCCTTATAGGCACGCAGAATAAGCGTCAGCGCATCAAGACCATTGCCGCAAGTTATGCAATGGCGTGTGCCTATGTAGCGTGCATAGTCTTGTTCAAACTGCTTTGTTGCTTCGCTACGCAAATACCATCCACTCTTTACCACATTGTCCACGGCTTGCAGTATCTCTTCCTCATGAAGAGCAGTAACAGCCTTTAAATCAAGATATTTTATCATAACTCAAAACTGTATTTTATTGTAACCGAACATCCTATACTCTCTTTAAACTCACACAATCCATAATTGGGTATACCGTTTTCGGTAGACGGACCGATATCAAGAATACGCAACCCATTGTCAGCATAATAACCAAACAACGAATATGCAAGATAATTCATTGGGCGCAACTTGGCATACTGACGTATGTCGCCCCAATACACCACCTGCGCAATGCCAGCGGC
The DNA here is from genome assembly GCA_052273435.1 of Prevotella sp. Taxonomy (GTDB): domain Bacteria; phylum Bacteroidota; class Bacteroidia; order Bacteroidales; family Bacteroidaceae; genus Prevotella. The sequence goes on along the minus strand of DAVZIG010000011.1, from coordinate 14,962 downwards.
AACATGGAAAATCTGAGCAGCAGCCACGTCGCAGCCCTCATGCTCAAGCACGAAGAAGTCGGCAGAAACTACGTTGCTAATGGTTTGCCACACCTGCTCGAACGTCATTCTCAACGGGAAACCACGTTCCTTGTGGTTGCAACTGATGACATTATAAACACGAGCCACATCGTCGCGATTGTCACTATTCAGCTTATGCAAGCAATAGTTTTGCCTCAATGCCTGGTTAAGATGATTGCGTGCGCTGCTATTTATCACACTGCTATAATGCGACACATGCGATATGTCCAAATGGTAGTTGAGGTCGATATGACGCAGTTGCATCTTACGTATCATCACACTAACCCACTTGGACATCTTTGTTTCGTCGTAAACCAATGGCGGAAGCGTTATCAACAGCTTAAGCGAGCGCTCCCTGGCATAATCGGCAAGCACGTCCACAGCCTTCTCCATACGTTCGAGTCCATGTGTCCCTTTCTCCAAGAAGCCTCCGAATGGAGCCGAAAAGGGCGAGCGCAACACACCATTGCTCTCGCCAAGCACAATGCCGAAACATGTTTTGGGGTCGTCAAACGAAAGATAATGCACACGTTCCACCTTGTCGCTGTTGAGCTGGGCAAATGCCACCGTATTGAATATGTGTGCCGCCTGGAAGGTGGAAGCAAATTCGCCAGGAGTAAGATTCTTTATTTGCATTGTCATTTTACACCCTTATACTTTAAGTATTCATCGTATTCATAGATATAATCCGACTCGTCGTAAGGGTCAGAGGCAAGCACAAGACACACGGCTCCCGACGAGAAGTCGTCGAGAGTGCGCCAGACACCTGTCTCCACAAGCAGCCCTTGCCATGGATGATTCAGATGAAAGGCTTGCTTCTCCTTGCCATTATCGAGCGTCACCGTGAACGAACCGCTTATGGCAATGATTATCTCAAGACACTGCTTGTGGGCATGTCCGCCCCGGCTTTCGCCCGAGGGCACGTCATAGGTCCAGTAAACCCTACGCACCTCAAACGGTATCTGCTTCATGCTTTCGGCAACTGTGAGGTTGCCACGAGGATCGCATATCTTCGGCAATTCGATTATAGAGTATTGATTCTTGTCCATTTTACACATTGTATTATATATTAAGAACGCAGAAAACGCCGGTTTATTACATTATATACTGGTTTTACAAAACCATTATGCAGCAACCACGCCATTGCCACAGCCACCACAAAAGCCACGCTGAAATCAACATAATCTTGCAAAAGACTAATATTGGTTTGCATAAAATGAAATGTAAGACGCATTGCAAATGGATGAACCATAAACAATTCGAAACTTATACCACCAAGCCACTGCATAAGTCGCGACGCTAACAAACGTGCCACAATGTCATTTGTGCCGTCGGCAGCAACCAATCTTACAATAAACAGTGGCATAAAAGGCCAAAACAGTGCTACACTGCGGCATCCGTTGCCATTCATACTCTGATATACGAAGTACATCATCACTCCCAACAAGATATAAACGACAAGGGGAGTTCTTGATAAAAATGTGTAATAGCGAGCTTCCTGACATTTAGTCTTGTAGAAGCGATAGGCTATTATACCAAGCGCAAAATCTATAACGCGGAGCAATGGGTTGGCATACAGCGTACAATTTATCATATCATGCGGCACCTGTGACGCCACAATCAAATATATAACCGCAAATACAGCGAACCCCAACCTCAGGTTCTTTCCGTCTGCCGACATTATAAACACATAAAGACTCCTAAATATGACGTAAAAGAATAATGTATCACACAGGAACCACGATACTGCATTGACAGTGTACAATGTATGATTCCAAGGAATCCACGACTGCAACAGCAACAGCGAAGTCGTCATCTGAACCCAATCGTAAGTGTATCCTATCCGCCTGTCAAGCAGCAACACTACAGCATACAGCAGAACGTGCAACGGATATAACTTCCAAAAATGTCGCCAAAAGAACTTTTTTGTGGAAAACTCTCCCCTGCCAACTCTCGGGCCATAGCCCAATGACAACACAAAGCCACTAAGAACAAAAAAGAACGACACTCCTATCTCACCACCAAAATCGAAAGGCTCGACAATGTTGTCTGTGACGCAATGACTCATGTATATTAAAACAACAAACAGGAAACGCGCCCCTTGCAGAGTACGAATCCTGTTTGAATTGTCTGTTACGAATATGTTGTTCATTATTCGTTGTTTTATATGCTCCCAAAGTAATACTAATATACTTTGCCAAGTAATATGTATTTACTTTGCCAAGTAATATATATTACTTTTTAATACCAAAAATCTGTTATTTCTCCATATACGGATCAGTGCCAAGCACAGTCTTGGCCAAACGCTTGGCCTTATCGCGCAAGAGAGTTGTGTCAGCCGTTGGCTCACCATAGCAGAGCACCACACCCATGCGGCGACCAACATGAGCTTCCTGCTTGCCGAAGATGCGCACACGTGTGTAGTCTTCCTTCAAAGCCTCCATGAAATTATATGGCAGCGGATCGTTTGTCTCGCTTGGCGAAAGCACCACAGCACTTGCTCCTGCATGCTCAAGATGTATTCCTGCAATAGGCAATCCCATCACGGCGCGGAAGTGAAGCTCAAACTCCGAGAGATTGGTGGTGTGGCCAAGTGTCACCATACCCGTGTCGTGCGGACGTGGTGAAAGTTCAGAGAAGATAACCTCACCCTGCTTGGTAAGGAAGAACTCCACACCCCAAAGTCCAGCACCAGTGAGAGCGCGTGTCACCTTCTCTGCCATGTCCTCGGCTTTGCGAAGCTCGTCCTCAGGCAACTGGAACGGCTGCCAGCTCTCGCGGTAGTCGCCGCCCTTCTGCACATGTCCGATAGGCGGGCAGAACAATGTAGGCCCGTCCTTCTGTGTGACTGTGAGCAGAGTGAACTCCGAGTCGAAGTGAATAAATTCCTCGATGATTATCTCCTTCACGTCGCCACGGCTTCCCTCCATAGCATCGTTGAACGCCTTCTCAAGTTGCTCCGGTCCGCGCACAATGCTCTGTCCGTGACCCGACGACGACATAAGAGGCTTGATTACGCATGGGAAACCTATCTCCTTAGAATGCTCGCGGAGCTGCTCAAGAGTGGTGGCATAGAAATACTTGGCTGTGCGCAGACCCAATTCCTTGGCGGCAAGGTCGCGTATAGCCTTGCGGTTCATTGTATAATTCACGGCTCTTGCACTCGGCACCACCTGAATGCCCTCCTTTTCGAAATCGAAAAGTCGCTCGGTGCGTATAGCCTCAATCTCTGGCACAATAATATCGGGGTGATGCTTCTCTACAACTGCAGTCAAGGCATCTCCATCAAGCATGTTGAACACTTCATGCTCATCGGCAACCTGCATTGCCGGAGCACCCTCGTATCTGTCGCATGCAACGACATACTGTCCTGCACGCTTTGCGGCGATGACAAATTCCTTGCCCAACTCGCCTGAACCTAACAACAATATTTTCTTCATGTGGTCAATAAAAAGATAATGCAAAGCTAATACTTTTATTTCGTATAGACAAATTTTTATCAACAATAGATTTAATTTGTTCCAAAAGTAAGCTGCTTGGCCATTACTATTTTTTATGCTTCAGGTATTTTCAGCAAATCAATGTATTCTCAATTATTTTTCTTAACTTTGCCACTCAAAAAGCTGAAAAAAGCACATACCCTCATTAATGTGGCATGTCCACCCACACCTCTGAAACAAACACTCACCAACAGGACAGCCACAATTAATAATTAACAAATAAAAAATAGGAAACAAAAAAATGATAGTCTGCATAGCCGAGAAACCAAGTGTCGCAAAGGATATCGCCCGAATACTGGGCGCGACAAACAGCCACCAGGGATACATGGAGGGCAATGGTTACCAAGTGACATGGACCTTCGGTCATCTATGCACACTGAAGGAACCCAACGACTACACCGATATGTGGAAGCACTGGAGCCTGGCTTCATTGCCAATGATTCCGCCACGCTTTGGCATCAAGCTTATCGACGACGACGGCATCAAGCGACAGTTTGCCGTGATAGAACGTCTTATGCAGGCAGCCGACGGCATAGTAAATTGTGGTGATGCCGGACAGGAGGGTGAATTGATACAGCGATGGGTGATGCAGAAGGCTGGGGCAAAGTGTCCTGTGAAGCGTCTGTGGATATCATCTATGACCGACGAGGCCATACGCGAGGGATTCGCTTCGCTCAAGGACCAAAGCGAATACCAGCCGCTATATATCGCCGGACTATCGCGAGCCATAGGCGATTGGCTGCTCGGCATGAACGCCACGCGACTATATACGCTGAAATACGGACAAAACCGCCAGGTGCTCAGCATAGGACGTGTGCAGACTCCCACACTCGCACTTATCGTCAACCGACAGAAGGAGATTGACACATTCGAGCCAGAGCCTTACTGGGTTCTTGCCACTGTCTACCGCGACACTACATTCACAGCAACCAAGGGCAAGTTCACAACCAAGGAGGAGGGCGAGGCTGCCTTTGCCACTATTGCCGACAAGCCATTCACCGTGACCGACGTGCAGAAGAAGAATGGCACAGAACCTGCGCCACGACTATTCGACCTCACGTCGTTGCAGGTGGAATGCAACCGCAAATTCTCCTACAGTGCCGAGATGACACTGAAGCTCATACAAGGTCTCTACGAGCGCAAACTCACCACATATCCGCGTGTGGACACGCAGTATCTGAGCGATGATATCTATCCCAAGTGTCCCAACATTCTGTCGGGCATCAGCAAGCAGTATGGCGAACTGATGCAGCCGCTCATGGGCAAGAAGTTACCCAAGTCGAAGCGTGTGTTCGACACGTCAAAAGTGACCGACCACCATGCCATCATCCCCACCGGTGTGCCTGCAACAAGCCTCACCGACATGGAGCGCAATGTCTACGACCTGATAGCACGACGCTTCATAGCCGTGTTCTATCCCGACTGCAAGTTTTCCACTACAACTGTTTTCGGAAAGGTGGAAGACGTGGAATTCAAGGTTAGCGGCAAGGAAATCTTATCGCCTGGTTGGCGCGAAGTGTACGCCCAGCCTGGCAACGGACATAATAATCAACAACAAAACAATGATGACGACGAGAAGAAGGGCGACGAGGAACGCACTCTGCCGGCATTCGTAAAAGGCGAGAGCGGACCACACATCCCCACTCTATCCGAAAAATGGACAACTCCACCAAAATACTACACTGAGGCAACACTCCTTAGAGCAATGGAGACAGCAGGCAAGTTTGTGGAAGACGAAACCCTGCGCGCTGCCCTTAAGGAGAATGGCATAGGGCGTCCATCATCAAGAGCGGGCATCATCGAAACCTTGTTCAAGCGCCACTATATAAGACGCGAGCGCAAGAACCTCGTTGCCACAGCCACGGGCATCGAGCTTATCGATATCATACACGAGGAACTGCTTAAGAGTTGCGAGCTTACCGGCATCTGGGAGAAACGACTGCGCGACATCGAGCACAAGAAGGACGACGCTGCCGACTTCATCAACGGACTGAAGCAGCAGGTCACGGAAATTGTGAACGATGTGCTGCGCGACAACTCCAACCGACGAGTGACCACCCTCACCGAAGAAGACCTAAAGAAGAAAAAGAAGATATCAAAGAAGAAGGCCACGCCAAAAGCCTCAACCACCACAACCACAACAGCGACATCAGCAACAAATTCTACCACAGCGCCATTAGCTCAAGAGGCCGACGACTCTATTATTGGTACTGTATGCCCAGCATGCGGCAATGGAACAATAATAAAAGGCAATACTGCCTATGGTTGCAGCAACTGGCGCAATGGTTGCACATATAGAGTGAACTTCAAGAAACAATAAAAACAAACCTATGCATACACAACTATCCACTCAAACAAATAATGTCTTGCGACTGCTGCTCACAGCAGTCGCATGGATAGTTGTATGCATAAGTGGCAAGGCGCAAAACAATCCATACAAGATAAGCGACAGCCTTTATCCGCTCTATCAGGAGGCTTACAGCCTGCGCTTTACGCCCGAATGTTTGGATTTGTCGCGCAAGCTGTACGACAAAGCTGTGAAGATAGGCGACAAGAAGGCACAATGCCTTGCACTCATCATTCCACTACAGCACTACCGTGTAACCGACTCCGAAGCCGATTTTGAACATGCCGTAAAAAATCTGCAAGATAAGGCAATAGAAACCGGATATGATCAATACATCTATTTCGCCATGACCACCAAGGTGAACTACCTTGTCAACCGCAAGCGTTTCCATGAAGCCTACGCATTCGTTGAAAAAATGAATGCTTATGCCCGCAAACATAATAATATTTACGGATTATACACTGGTGTGTTCGCCATTGGACAAATACATATGGCACGTTATGAATTGCACCGGGCTGTAGAAAACTTCCGCAAAGCTATAGAAATAGGTGTGAAATATCTGCCCGACCAAGACATGTCGAACGCATTCCGCTATATGGCACAATGCTACGAATACATGTTCGACTATGAGAACATGCTCAACTGTGCCCTTGAAGGATACTCCTTAGCCAAGGCTCCATCATTCAAAAAGCGAATACTGCGTACCATCTGCTATGCAGCCTTTTGCCTCGACCGCCGTGATGTGTTCTACCGCTACTATGAAATCTACAGCCAATTGAAGGGTGGAAAGGTTGATTCAAAGTCGAGCGAGATAGAGGAAAGCGAGATAGCTATGCTACGCATGATACTCGATGGCAAATACGAGGAAGCGAGAGAGGTGATGGAAGCCAACAAAAATAAAAAGGACTTCCACTACTACCGAGCCAAGATGCAATTGTTCCGCCACCAATGCCGCTACGATTCGCTTGCCAACATACAAAGAAAAATATTTATATATAACACTCAAAAACGCGACACTGTGATGATTTCGCCACTTGCTATGATAGAGGCTAACTTCATCAACTATGGTCGGAAGTATGAGAACAACCGACTTGCCTTGGCCCATCAGCAAGCCCTTAATGAGAAGCAGGAAGCAGAAATTCTTTCCACCAACCTCGAGCTTGCCAATACACAACTCACGCTCAACAACTCGGCACTCGAACTGAGTCGTATGGAACAGAACGCCGAATACCTGCGCCTATCAATGTACCGCAAACAACTTGAGACCGACCACTTGCGCAACAAGATTAATGAAAACAAGGCACGTAGCGAAACCACAAAGGTGAAGTATTGGTCTTTTACTATATTCACAACGGTATTTCTCATTATTGCTATCTTGTATGTATTCAACCGACACCACATAATGCGCCGCCTTAAAGCAACAAACGCATTTCTCGGAACCACTCACAGAGCCCTTAAAGAGGCACACAACAAAGCTGTAGCCGTCGACATTGCGAAAACCACTCTTCTGCAAAACATGAGCGAAGAGGTGAACAAGCCGCTGAACGAAATAGTCAGACTTGCCCACCTCATCACCGACAAACAGCACAACATGAGCCATGAGCAGCTTGCCAAAATGTCGCAGGACATCAGAGACAACACCAACGAACTGCTTAAATATATAGGAGATGCTATAGAGAAGGCTGAGAATATATAATTTGCAGCTATTCCTCCCTGATAACAACCGTCACCCCTCTTGCCGCCTGCGCTCCCATGACGAGCGCTTGCTCGATGTCGGCAGTCTTCGACGGACCAGAGATGAAAGTGCCAAGCCCTGTAGAGGGCATGGTGATACGGTCGTAAGCCTCGTGCATATTGTTCACAATGCCATTCTTGGGCAACACAACGACAAGATATTCAGAGATAAAGCATACTGCCTTCTCCTTCATCTGTTGCGGAATCCATATACATCCATTCTCAGCTACACCTATCTCGCCAGCCACAACACCCACATCAGTGCCATTAAGCGACTGTGCATTGGGTGCTGTATCAGGATTAAGCGTAGCGATGGTGAGTTCCTTCATGTCCGAAGCTATAACTTTGGCATCGGGATAGGCACGGCGCACAATCTCATCAAGGTTCTCGCCTTGCTTGGCCATTATTACGTTTGAGCCTACAGTACGGCTCATCTCTATAAACTGTCCAACAGTATCATCGTAGGCAATGCCCTCAACATCGGCCAACGGCATATCGTATTGCTCACGTGTGTTAGCGCGGAGCTTTTCTAAAAGTTCTTCTTTATACATTTCTTTTAAGTGATAAAATGAGACAACTTATGATAAGTAAAGGAGTAAGACTTCTACTCCTTTACTTCTCCCTTTTTCCACATTTCCTGAAACGACTCTTTCGCAAACTCTGGCTTCGCATGTCCCACACCCCAAGGATTGACAGCACGTATGTGGGTCAATTTATCAGGAACGACATTTGCCAATGGAGCTAATTTCAATACTGAAGCATAGAGATGCGGATGCTCAAAGAGCAACTCCATCCCCTCCGACATCATCTTCTTCATAGGGTCGGCACGGTGGAGCGAGTCGAGTTTCTGCCGCCACAGATACACCTGCGAACCGGGACCAACCTTCGACGGACACACATTGTTACACGAAAGACACAGGGTGCAAGCCGATACATTGTCGCTAAAACGCTGCGGATCGCGCAACATGCCAAGGTTGATACCTATAGGACCAGGAATGAAATATGTATAGGAATAACCACCCGAACGGCGATACACCGGACACGTGTTCATGCACGAGCCACAACGAATACACTTCAATGTCTCCCAATGCTCATGGTCGGCAAGAATGTCGCTGCGACCGTTGTCGACAAGAATCACGTGCATCTCGGCTCCGGGACGCGCCTGTCGGAAATGAGAAGTATAGGCAGTAGTGGGTTGGCCCGTTGCCGAACGGCACAACAGTCTTTGGAACACAGCCAACGACTTATAGTCAGGCACTATCTTCTCGATACCCATAGCCACAAGATGAAGCTTAGGCATGGAGGTAGACATGTCGGCATTACCCTCGTTTGTGCATACAACTATGTCGCCGGTCTTGGCTACACCGAAGTTGCAACCAGTCATTCCTGCTCCTGCCTCCATGAACTCATTGCGCAGATGAAGGCGTGCGCAGCGAGTGAGATACGTAGGGTCGTAATTGCCAATCTCCTTGCTTATGCCTTTCTCCTCGAACATACGTCCTACTTCCTCGCGCTTCAGGTGAATGGCAGGCATCACTATATGGCTCGGCTTCTGTTTCAACAGTTGCAGGATGCGCTCGCCAAGGTCGGTCTCAACAACGTCAATGCCGTTCTGCTCAAGAAAAGGATTCATGCCGCACTCTTCTGTGAGCATCGACTTCGACTTCACCATCTTCTTCACATCATGCTCACGAAGAATGTCGAGCACTATACGGTTGAAGTCGTCGGCTGTTCTTGCCCAATGCACAATCACGCCTCTGCTCTCAAGTTGAGAGGAAAATTGCTCTAGATAGTCAGCAAGATGAGTTATGGTGTGTCGCTTTATCAGGCTGGCATGTTCCCTAAGCTCCTCCCATTCTGGCAGACCATGTGCCATAGTGTCACGCTTCTCTCTTACCGACCAGAACGTTGCGTCGTGCCAAGTTGTTTTCTCTCTGTTCTCGTTGAAGCGTCTTGCCGCTTCGCTGTGTTGTGTGCTCATAGTCCTGCTGCTAATATCTGTACTACATGGATAAACTTTATTGGTGTCTTCTCTCTTTTGGCAATGCCCTGCATGTGCATCAAGCACGAAGAATCGGGCCCGGTGATGTATTCGGCACCCGTAGCCATGTGTCGGGCTATCTTGTCCTCGCCCATTCGCTTAGACACATCAGGTTCCTCCACCGAAAACATTCCGCCAAATCCACAGCACTCATCCTTGCGCTCGGGTTCTTTGACAGTAATGCCCTCCACAAGACGCAGAAGGTCGATGATTTTGTTGAACTGAGGCACATTGCGCTCTGACGGCGACGATAGTCCAAGCTCGCGCACACCATGACAAGAGTTATGCACACTCACCACATGCGGGAACTTTGCCTTCAGACTTGTGGGGCGTACTATGTCGTGGATAAATTCCACAACGTCCATAATCTTCTTCGAGGTGAGACACTCGTGTTGTCCTTGGGCAAGACGCGGATGATAGAGTTTCACGAATGCGGCACATGATGCCGATGGAGCCACAACATAATCGTAGCTTTTAAACAGTTCGTCGAAACGATCGGCTATCTTGCCCGCCATCTTCTCGAAGCCGGCATTTGCCATAGGCTGTCCGCAACAAGTTTGATTTAAGGGATAGTCTACATCAAGACCGAGGCTCATCAGGAGCTTGTAAGTGGCGACACCCACCTCTGGGTAGAGCGCGTCGACATAGCAGGGAATAAACAATCCAATTTTCATAATGCTAAAAAGTCATCCACTATATTTTTATATTAAATATGTATGGTTTTTATAAAGTTGATGCAAAAGTACAAATTTTGTACGGATAAGAGAATATTGTCAGTAAAAAAAATCACATGTCATCTGAAGATACTACTGTTAAAAGCCACTCAAACATATCAAATTCGCTACATGTATTGACAGTATCTCATTTTTTTTCATCCGTCATGCAATATTATTTAAATCTACACATTATATATTGTGTATAACACTATACACATAACATTTAAGAAGAATGAAAAGATTTAGAAATATCGGCGTTTGCATTGTTATGATAATGGTGCAATTACTGGCATTGACGCTTGTGTCGTGCCAGATAGACGACAATCAAAACAGCTTTAACGACAACTTCACAGCAAGTTCTGACCCTTCTGCCACTTACGAGGGCAAATGGACAGTAGGCTCTACATCCGGCATTACGGGCATGGCTGTAGTGTCGGACAAGGAAATATTGCTATATAATGTACCATACACGGAGATAACACAGCAACTGTTTCAAACGAACAATGTGGAGTCGGCTAAAGGAAGCAACAGCACAAACGAGAAACTTAGGTTCACAGTCACGCAAGCTTCCGACAACACCATGCTCTACTCGCTTGAGCCTACCGAATGGCATTTCTCAGTATTGGTAGACAAAAAGCCATACAGCGTAAGCATTGCAATCTCGCCAAACGCTCCATTAGACAATACTACTATATCTTGGGGGACCCTCTCGAAGGCAGGAGTGATGACCCTTGTACTACATGCCACATCCTACACAATAAACAGTGGCGAGACAAATCCCGTATCGCTAAAAATCGTATTCACCGCGAAACGGAAATAACATTATTAATGAAATTCGAACAACAACTCGTTCACGACATACACAACGGTGACAGAGCTGCAATGCGGCAGCTCTACAACCAATATTCGAGATTTGCCATGGCCACTGCGCTGAGGTACGTCGCGGACAGGGACGACGCATGCGATATTGTGCAAGATTCGTTTGTGAGGATATTCCAGTCGATAGGGCGGTTTGAATATCGAGGCGAGGGTTCGCTCAAGTCGTGGCTTCTTAGAATAGTAGCCAACGAGGCTTTGGGATTCCTGCGGCATAAATCAGGCATTACATTCACAGACACAATACCAGATACAACCGAAGAGGAAGAGCCTAATATAAATAAGGTGAGCGACGAGGAACTCGCACGACTCATTGCATCACTGCCAGAGGGCTATCGAGTGGTGCTCAACATGTATGTGTTTGGAGAGATGAGCCACAAGGAGATTGCCGAAGAACTGGGAATTACGCCAAGCACATCGGCTTCACAATTCTTCCATGCCAAGAAAATGTTGGCAAGAATGATTAACGAATATATAAAAAAGGAGAAATAAAAACATGAAACAAAACGATTGGACCAGCCAACTGCGTCAGCGACTTACCGATAGCGAGGCTCCTGTGCCCGACGATTTGTGGAACAGGATAGAGCAAAAGCTCGACAGCAGACAGACCACAACACCCATCATAGCACATGACACCGACAATAAGCCACTCCGGCAAGGATCTGCCATGCGCCTTGTCGTGTGGACAGCATCGGTGGCAGCTGCCGTAATTTTGCTTGTAGTGATAGGCTATCGAGTAAACGAAGATACGATAACCCAACTTGCAAGCACAACCAACAACACTAAGGCTTACCCTGCATTCCACAACACCAAGGATTATACTGGCAACCCTGAGACCAATCAAACTATCGCTATGGCTAACAACAGCAAGACTACAACGGCAAACAACGTTGACGTTGAGGACATTAATGCCATGAATAGTGATTCTCATGTGGATGTATGTGAAAATGACATTAATGAAATTGGTAAAAATGCTGATATAGTTGACAACAACACTTCTGCTACACTACAGCACTATCAGCAAAACAATTCAAATCAAGCAAGCAAGCCAAGACAGCTACACAAAACCCAAAACAATCAAACCTCGGCAATGTGGACTACAGCAAACGCAAAGCCGGAAACAACAAACCGTCTTGCATTGGGAATACACACTGGCGGAACATTCAGCGATAACAATGATGCTACATTCCATGGCGTTAGAACCGTCAGAACATCATTGTCGCCAATCGAAAACAACTCCTACAACAACGACGGTCAACATAGCGAATACCATATAAACGGCAATGCGATATTGCTTTCAAACTACAAAGAGGTGAAACACCATGTTCAACCATTGAGCATAGGCTTATCAGTAAGCTACGCATTAAACAAGTGTTTGGCTATAACCTCAGGTGTGGTATACACACGTGCCGAAACAGACTTCATCAAGTCGTCGGGCAATGATGATATTGTGGAGACACAGAAACTTCACTACATTGGCATTCCCCTCAACCTGAAATATCAGATATGGGGCAACGAACGCCTGCAAACATATGTCACAGCAGGAGGCGAGGCAGACTTCAACATTAAAGCGTCAATATATGCTGGAGGATTGAAGACCGACGCAACCCACGACCGTGTGCAATTCTCTGCCAACACAGCACTCGGCATCCAGCTCAACGCACTGCCGCAAGTAGGAATATATGCCGAACCAGGAGTGAAATACTACTTCAACAACAACAGCTCTGTGGAGACCATCTTCAAGGACAAACCATGGGCATTTAGCATGCAAATGGGAGTTCGTGTGGATTTCTGACGGCACACTCCATGCAATTTCACTACATTTCCATTAATATTCTGTTGTATAGTCTCGCATCTGCCTTTTTTTGCCTAATTTTGTACCGTATTACAAAAAACACTACAATACGGATACAACATTATTAACAAATAAAAGAAACCAATAACAACAAAACGCATTTATGGCAACATTAACAATCATGATTGTCATCGCCTTCGTTGTGGGCTATGCATGCATAGCCACCGAAAGCCTTACAAAAGTTAACAAAGCGGCTATTGCGCTGCTTATGTTCGTGGCATGTTGGACGCTTTATATGTTCGACCCCATGCAGTATCTGCAACTCATGCATCCTGACTACACGGGAGGCGTGGCTGGCATGGCAGAAAAGGTGACGTCAATCATTCAGGAACATCTCGGAGACACTTCCACAACCCTCTTCTTCCTAATGGGAGCAATGACTATTGTGGAGATTGTAGACCAAAACGGTGGCTTCAACTGGGTGCGCAAGGCAATGAAAACCAAAACAAAGCGCGCCTTGCTGTGGCGAATAGCCTTCATGACATTCATCCTGTCGGCTATCCTCGACAACCTCACCACAAGTATCGTTATGATTATGATTCTCCGTAAGCTTGTCAGCGACCGTGAGGACCGACTCATATATGCAGCACTCGTGGTGATAGCAGCCAACTCAGGCGGCGCTTTCTCACCTATCGGCGACGTTACTACCATTATGCTCTGGAACAAGGGCCTTATCACCGCGGCTGGAGTTATCAGCGAAATCCTCATCCCGTCACTCGTATCAATGATTATCCCAGCCCTGATTCTACAATATCACCTAAAAGGCGAACTTCACATGCCAGACGCTAACGACGGTAAGGCTTCCGACGTAGGCGACTTCACTGAAATCCAACGCAAGATAGTTTTTGTACTTGGTGTAGGCGGACTCATGTTTGTTCCAATATTCAAGAGCATCACTCATCTGCCACCGTTCGTAGGCATTCTGCTTGTACTTGGCGTACTGTGGACAACAACCGAAGTCTTCTACCGTCACTTGCACCGCGGAAATGACGACGAAGGCACTCAGAAGCGCGTGACCAATCTGCTCTCACGTGTGGACATGTCAACTATACTCTTCTTCCTCGGCATTCTTATGGCAGTGGCTTGCCTCTCAGAGGTTGGAGTGCTCGCTGCAATGGGCGAGGGTCTGAACGTGGTGTTCGACGGCAACCACTATCTTGTCACTGGCATCATCGGCGTATTGTCAAGCATCGTCGACAATGTGCCTCTCGTGGCAGGATGCATGGGAATGTATCCAGTGGCTGCTACTGGCGACATGGCTGTTGACGGTATCTTCTGGCAGTTGCTCGCCTATTGTGCAGGTGTTGGCGGATCAATGCTCATCATAGGCAGTGCAGCTGGTGTTGTAGTTATGGGCTTGGAAAAGATTACCTTCGGATGGTATATGAAGAAAATCACGTGGATTGCCTTCGTAGGTTATCTTGCAGGTATTATAAGCTACTATCTGCTGCGCACGTTTATCCTAAACACGCCACTATAATTCACTGAAATATCATTTTAAGGACAACAGTCATTGGTGTCGGAACTCAAGGTCCGTATCCAATGGCTGTTGTCCTCTTTTTATAATATAACTCCTTACTACACCCTATCTAATACCGTTAATATACAGTAAAAGTACTATTGTACAATAATACTAATAATCTGTAAGAAAATGTAAGTACAACTCCAACGTTATATGTAATTTTGTGACTGCAACTTAAATACTACTATTTTTACAGTTACGGTATTTATTATTACTTGATTATCAGTGTTATACGCTCTAAACGATAGAAAAGTGACTGTGTGGATTCTATATAGATACGAAATGTGTAACATTTAACGTATTTAACTTTT
>DAVZIG010000010.1:0-43831 GCA_052273435.1 Prevotella sp. | reverse complement strand
AACTCACTTTATTTGATGAATTTTAATAACCGTGCGATTTTATCGCATCAGTACTAATTCAAAACTCAAAATTCAAAATCGGCTTTGCCGATAATTCAAAACTCAAAACTATTCCCTTACAGTTCCCGGACTGATGCCAAACTCATCCTTAAAGCACTTGTTGAAATACGACGGTGAGGTGAACCCCACTTCGTAGGCTATCTCCGACACTGCCTTGTCGGTATGCTCAAGCATGCGGCGGGCCCTCACGAGACGTGCCTTGCGCAGAAGCTCCACGGGAGTCTGACCCGTGAGTGCCTTCACCTTGCGGTAGAGCTGCACGCGCGACAAGCCTATCTCCTCGCCAAGACGCTCAATGGTGAAGTCGGAGTCGCCGAGGTTGCCCTTTATTATCTCGCGCAGGCGTGACACAAAGCCTTGGTCGGGCTGTCCGAGGCGCTCCTCCTCCACCGCCTCCTGCTTGCCGCCCGAGAAGATGGAGCGGAGCATGACGCGCGACTTGAGCAGATTGTCGACACGGGCGAGTAGCACTGAGCCAGAGAAGGGCTTGGTGATGTAGGAGTCGGCTCCTACCGAATATCCCTCCTCGCGCTGCTCAGTGAGCGAGCGTGCGGTGAGCAGTATCACGGGGATATGGCTTGTGGCGGTGTCGGCTTTCATCTGCCGCGTGAACTCCAAGCCATCCATCACGGGCATCATCACGTCACACACAACTAATTGCGGAACAAAGCGGCGCGCCTTGTCAAGACCCTGCTTGCCGTCAGGCGCCTCCACCACATTGTATTTTTGCGAGAGTATGGAGCGCAGGTATGTGCGCATGCCGTTGTTGTCGTCGATGATGAGCACTAAGGGGCGGTCGTTGTCGAAGTCCTCGGCGTTGACGATACGCTCGGCAAGTGCCTCTGCCTCGGTGTCGGAGGGGGCATAGCTGTCGTCGACAAGTCCCTTGTCCTGTTGTGCCTGGGTGTTGGCAGCGGTGTCCTTTGAGGGGTCGTAGCCTGGCTGCGAGTCGGGCAGGCTGATAATGAATGCCGTGCCCTTGCCCGGTTGGCTCTCGGCGTGTACGTCGCCATGATGCAGGTCGACGTAGGCCTTGACGAGCGAGAGACCTATGCCCGTGCCGCCTATGGAGCCTTGAACCTGATAGAACTGCTCGAAGAGTCGGGGCAGCTCCTCGGGGGCTATGCCCGTGCCGGTGTCTGCCACGGTCATGGTGTATCGCCCGGAGTCGAGCTTCAGGCGCGTGGTGATAATGCCGCCCTCGAGGGTGTACTTAAGGGCGTTGGACATGAGGTTGAAGTAGATGTGCTCCAGCTTGTCGCGGTCGGCTATGAGCATGGCGTCGTGGGGCACACCGGATGTGTCTACATCAATCGAAATCTTGCGTCGTGCTGCCACGGCACGGAAGTCCTCGCTCCATTTACCCAACTCCTCCTGAAGATGGAAGCGGTTGAGCTGCAGAGTGGCCTTGTTGTTCTGCACCTTGCGGAAGTCGAGTATCTCGCCCACAAGCCGAATGAGAATGCGCGTGTTGCGCTGCACCATCTCGAGCATCGAGCGCTGCTGTCCACGCACGGCGGGGTCTTCGAGCAACTGGTCGGTAGGTCCTGCGATGAGGGTGAGCGGTGTGCGCAGCTCGTGGCTCACGTTGGTGAAGAACTGCAGCTGGGTCTGGGTCATGCGCTCCATGTCCTCGGTCATCTGCCGCTGCTGGCGCATGGATTCCTTAAGCTGCCAGTTGATGCGTGTTCTTGCCACGTAGGCCTTGACAGCCAAGGCGCAAGCAATGATGAGCATGGTGATGATGACGAGGAGCATGAGCAGATAGTTGCGCTGGGTGTTAAAGTCGTTGGCTGCCTTGTCCACACGCGAGCGCAGGTTGACGAGGTGGTCTTGCTGGCGCACGGTCTCGTCGTTCTGCATGAGCAACACGCGGGCATTGTCGCGGGTTACTAGGGCAGAGGATAGCTGGTTCTCGCGGTCGTATTTCTTTCCCTTGAGGATGTTCACGGCAAGCTGCATCACAGCGTCGCCGCGCGTGGGATAGATGTAAGAGGCAAAGAGAGTGCCGTTGTCGACAAGTTGCAGTCCGCCTCCTTCCTGCGGCATGGCGTCGATGCCACAGAATCGTATCTTGCTCACATCAAGACCGTGCTTCTCGGCTGCGCAGCGTGCGCCCATAGCCATGCGGTCGTTGTGAGCGAAGAGGCAGTCGAAGTCGGGATGCGGGCGCGAGAGCAATGAGTCCATCACGCGGAAGGCTCCTTGCTCGGTCCAGTCGGCATCCACCTTCTTCACTATGCTTATGGTCTGACGCTTAGACACCACGCTGTCGAAACCCTCGCTGCGCTCAATGGATGGCGAGGATGTGGAGAGTCCGCACAACTCCAACACTCGGCTTTGGTCGGGCAACACGCTCGCAAGATATTCGGCGAAGGAGGCTCCGATCTCGCGGTTGCCGGCTCCGATGTAGGCTGTGTACTTGTTGGAACGTGTGCGGCGGTCGAAGATGATAACAGGTATGCCCTTTTCGTAGGCACGGTCGATGGCTGGCGAAATGGTGACCTGTCCCGGGGCAATAATAAGCAGATCGACACCGTCGTCAACAAATTTCTCTATTTGCTGGGTCTGCTGGGCCACATCGTCGTGTGCGGTGGATATGCGCAGGTCTACATTGTTATAATAGTAGGCGGCTATGCGCAGCTCCTCGTTGAGTTTCTCGCGCCACACGTCTTCCGAACATTGCGACACACCGATGACATAGCGCTTGCTAATGCCGGCGGAGCATCCCATGAAAGTGAGGATGAACGTGAGTAGGAGAGCGCCGGCGAATATTCTTAAGAATGAACACTTGTTGGTTCTCATTATTGAGGGTTTATAAAGGGTTTGTTATGTGAACACGTAGACAGTTACGTTTTTAAGGCGTTTGTTACGTCCTTTGCTGACAGGGGTTGTCGGTTTTAATTACCAGGGGCTTTTCAAGCGTCAAATTTACATAAAATTATGTTATTATCAAAGCAAAACACGATGTGGATGTGTAATTTTATTGCAAAAATGTTTCGTGAAACATTTTTGCAAGCGCACGAACGATTTTTTCAACCCTTTATCTTGCTTTGTTGGTAACTTTGCAATGTCGAAAAGAAAAAGACAGCAATGTCAAGAAAAAGAGACAAGATGGATAATTAGGAGAACAACTACACGTAAGGCAGAAGCTTTCTGTGAGAGGTTGGGCGGAGACCGCTCTACCTCCTGAAAAAAAGTTTCTCCTGAGAAAAACGAAAATTGGAAAAAGACAAAGACGAAGTAAATTTAATTGTTGCTAATTAGTTTAGTTTGATAAATAGATTGTTGTTTTTAGTTTAGTAAGGTAAATAGATTTTTGTTTTAGTTTAGTTAATAGATTGTTGTTTTAATTTGTAGTAGGTTTTAAAGATTGCAGCTAATAAGAGTTAGTTAAGAAAAAATACCGGATAACACAGAAAAAAGCGAAGGATGTGGACATAGAATCCATTCCTTCGCTTTTTTTCTTTTTATGCAAACTCGTTTCGCAATAAGGCGGCAACGCCCTGCGTTCTATTGCCGATGTGTTGCTACTTTCACCACAGTGACATAGGATATCGGTCGGCCTTGCTTCTGAGCAGACACGAGCAGACGAATCTCACCATCCTTGATGCGGCGGTCGGCCTTCACCGTGGCTGTGTAGCGCAATCCCTGACCAGGCATTATGTTCTCCACGCGCACGCTCGGCGAGATATAAATGCGCTTGTTGGCCTCAGCCTCAACCACCGAGGGGTCGAAGTTGTAGATGGGAGCATCGGTTTCGTTGTATATCTCAAACGACACTTGGCCTATCTCCTCGCCCGAAAGCACCCTATCACCATTGCTGTCGGCAAAGCGCACATTGCGGATTGTCAGCTTGCCGTCGCTCTTGGCGTTGCCGTAGATTTGCTCCACACGGCTTGCGTCGACTGATTGGCTTGACTGGGCATTGGACATCGGGGTATTGTCCATTGGAGCGTTAGCACCCGAAGAGGATGGCACTCCAAAGTCAATACGGTCGTCGCCCGAATTGCTGTTGTCAACCATTTGCGATGGGTCGAATTCATCACCAATATAATTGGCGTTGTTGCCGCCATTGGAATAGCTGCGACTGTTGCCAATAGCATACGTGTCGTCGTCATACTGCTGGGCGGAACGACGCTGTGCCTTCTCCCTCTGTATGTGCTGGTTGCGGTGCGAGAGCACCTCGTGTTGCTCCTGGGTTTGCTTCTTCTCGGTTGCATCGCCGATAGCACCGCCCACAATAGCTCCACCTGCCATTCCGAAGATTGTACCAACATCGCTGCCATGAGGTCCGCCAACAATGCCGCCTATCGCGGAGCCAAGCACTGAACCGAAGGAACTTCCGGCGTAGGCTCCTGCACCTGCGCCCGTGGTGCAGCTACTCACCAAGAGAGCCGCACCCATCATTATTACAGAACCCTTTTTCATAACTCTTTTTTTTTTCAAGAATTCTCAATTCTTAATTGAACAATTCAAAATCGGCTTTGCCGATAATTCAAAACTCGAAATTCAAAACTACTTCTTTACTCCCATGTTCCACAGGATGAAGCTCAGCACGTCGGCCTGCTCCTCAAGACGCATGGCAAGCGGTTTGCCTCCACCATGACCTGCCTTTGTGCCGATGCGGATAAGTGTAGGAGCTGTGCCTGCCTGGCATTCCTGCAGACGTGCGGCAAACTTGAACGAGTGGGCTGGCACCACACGGTCGTCGTGGTCGGCTGTGGTGACGAGTGTTGCGGGATATTTCACGCCCGGCTTGAGGGTGTGGAGCGGAGAATAACGCAGCAAGTACTCGAACATCTCCTTGGAGTCCTCGGATGTGCCGTAGTCGGGTGCCCAGTTCCAGCCGATGGTGAACTTGTGATAGCGCAGCATGTCGAGCACGCCCACCTCGGGGATGCACACCTTGAAGAGATCGGGACGCTGGGTCATGCAAGCTCCCACAAGCAGTCCGCCGTTGCTTCCGCCCTGAATGGCAAGATAGTCCTTGGAGGTGTACTTCTTGTCGATGAGATACTCGGCTGCCGAGATGAAGTCGTCAAACACATTCTGCTTCTGCAACTTTGTGCCTGCCACATGCCAATCCTCGCCATACTCGCCGCCACCACGCAACACAGCATGCACATAGATGCCGCCACGCTCCATGAACGGAATCATGTTGGAGAGGTAGAAGGGATAGTAGGAGATATTGAAGCCGCCGTAACCATAGAGCAGCAACGGATTCTTGCCGTTGAGCTTAAGGCCCTTCTTGTAGGTGATGAAAAGCGGAGCGCGTGTGCCGTCCTTGCTTGTGTAGAACTGCATCTCGGTGGTATAGTCATGCGAACGGAAGTTCACCTTGGGAGCGTAGAGCACGCTGCTCTTGCCCGAAGCCATGTCGTAGCTGTAGACAGAGGTGGGCACGGTGTAGGAGGTGAAGGTGTAAAAAACCTCCTTCTGACCGCGCTTGCCGCTGACCGAAGCAGAGCCGAAGGTGGGGAACTGAATCTCGGAGAGACGCTTGCCCTCGGTGGTGTAGGTGTAGATATGTGTGCAGTTGTCCTTGGCATACTGCAATATCATGCGGTCGTCGGCGAAGACCACGTTCTCAAGTACACTCTCGTCCTCGGGCACCACCTCACGCCACTCGTTGTAGCCGGGATGCTTGAGGTCGGCCTGCATAAGGCGATACTTAGGAGCCTCAGCGTTGGTGAGGATATAGATTTTGTCGCCGATGGTCTGCACGGTGGAATAGATGTACTTGGGGTTGGCACACATCTGTATGAACTGTGAGTTTGGCTTGGTGAGGTCGCGCACAAAAAGATTGTTGCCGTTGTCCATGCCCGACTCGGTGAGGAACATCACAGTCTCGTCCTTGTTGACACTCACTCCGTAGAAGCGCAAGGGCTGAGTGGGGTTCATGTAGAAGAGCTGATCGTCGGTCTGCGGAGTGCCAATCTTGTGGTAGTAGATCTTCTGCACAGAGTTCTTGGCAGATGTCTCCTTGCCCTTCTCAGGCGCGTCGTAGGCACTGTAATAGAAACCATCGCCAAGCCATGTCACGTTGGTGAACTTAGCCCAGAGGATATGATCCTGCAAGTCGTTGCCCGTCTGGCAGTCCTTGACGTAGATTTCCTCCCAATCGGAACCGCTACGCGAGATGACGTAAGCCATGTAGCGTCCGTTGTTGGAGAAGTGAGTGCCCTTGAGAGCCACAGTGCCATCGGTGCTGAGCTTGTTGGGGTCGAGCCATACGCGCTGTTCCTTGACGGGCGAGTCGGGACGATCCATCTGATAGAGCACATACTGGTTCTGCAGTCCGTCGTTGCGGTGGACATACCACTTGCCGTTCTTCTCGAAGGGAATGCCGAATTTCTCGAAATTGGCGGTCTCCTTAAGTCTCTTCAGGATGTTGGCACGCATGGGGATACTGTTGAGATAGTCGCGCGTAAGCTTGTTCTCAGCCTCAACCCACTGGGCTGTCTTCTCGCTTGTGTCATCCTCAAGCCAGCGGTAGGGGTCGGCTACTTTCACGCCGAAATACTCGTCAACGGTGTTATCCTTGGGAGTAGACGGATAATTAATCTGCGCCACAGCCGATGTAGACACAAAGAGCGCGGCGGCAATAGTAAAGATTGTTGATTGTTTCATATCATTGTATTGTTTTATAAATCAAAATAATCTGGTTGATTCAACAAAGACAATGCAAAGATAAGAAATATATGGGAATAAATATTAAATTAATGTCAATTTTGATAGAAGTTAAGGGGTTAAGGGGTTAAGCCAAATGCTTTAAGGGCAAAAAACTAATGGCTTAACTTCTGAACTCCTTAACTTCTGAACTTCTTCTAAAAACTTATTTCACTGCGATGCACTCCACCTCAACGAGAGCATTCTTTGGCAATGTCTTCACAGCCACTGCAGAACGAGCAGGGAACGGCTGAGAGAAGAACTCGGCGTAAACCTCGTTCATAGCGGCGAAGTTGTCCATGTCGCTGAGGAAGACAGTGGTCTTGACAACATGTGCGAAGTCGGTGCCAGCCTCCTTAAGGATGTTCTGGGCGTTGGTGAGCGACTGACGAGTCTGCTCCTTGATGCCACCCTCGACAAAATTGCCTGTTGCAGGGTCGATAGGAAGCTGACCTGATGCGAATACCATTCCATTAACCTCGATAGCCTGTGAGTAAGGACCGATGGCTGCAGGGGCGTTGTTTGTACTGATTTGCTTGTTCATAGTTGTATCGTTGTTAAAATTAATAATTGAAATTATAGTCGACAAGTTTGAATCCGCGCTTTGTAAGCGCTTCCTTGAGCTGGTTCACGTGCTCAGCATTCTTGGTCTCAGCCTGCAGGCGAAGCACACACGATGTGACTTTCTCACTATCGACGCTGCGCTCATGGTTGACACGGATGACATTAGCGCCAAGCTCGGCAAACACCTTGCTCACACCAAGCATCTGACCCGGCTTATCCTCAAGCTCTATACACAGCGAACAGATGCGTCCGCTCGTTGAGAGGCCGCGGTTGATAACACGATTGAGAATGGTGACGTCGATGTTACCTCCACTCACCACGCATACTGTCTTCTTGCCCTTAACAGGAACCTTGTTGAACATCACTGCGGCAACACTGGCGGCTCCTGCTCCCTCGGCAATCATCTTCTCGCTCTCGATGAGCTGGAGAATGGCAGCGCAGATTTCATCCTCGCTCACTGTCACGATGTCGTCGACATACTTGCTGCAGGTGTCGAACGTTATCTTGCCAGGCTCCTTAACGGCTATGCCATCGGCAATGGTAGACACAGTGTCGAGCATCTCCTGCTTCTGGTCGTGGATGCTCTGCACCATACTTGCGGCTCCTGCAGCCTGAACACCATACACCTTGACGGAAGGATTCAACGACTTTATAGCGAAGGCAATGCCAGAAAGAAGTCCACCACCACCAACGGGCACCACAACAGCCTCAATATCGGGCAACTGGTCGAGCAACTCAAGTCCGATGGTGCCTTGTCCGGCTATCACATTCTCGTCGTCGAAAGGATGGATGAATGTGTAGCCATGCTCGTCGCGCAAGCGCAACGCCTCGTTGTAGGCATCGTCGTAGACACCGGGAACGAGATTGACATCAGCTCCGAGCCTGCGTGTGGCCTCAACCTTGCTTATAGGCGCTCCCTCTGGCAGACAGATGAGCGATTTTATGCCCATAGCCGTGGCGCCAAGAGCCACTCCCTGGGCATGATTGCCAGCCGAGCAAGCTATGACACCTTTTGCCTTCTCCTCGTCGGAGAGCTGCGAAATCTTGTAGTAAGCACCGCGAATCTTGAACGAGCCTGTAAGCTGAAGACACTCGGGCTTCAGATACACGTCGCACTCGGAGTTTATCTTAGGGGCATGAATAAGGGCTGTCTTGCGTATCACTTTACTCAGTACGTAGCGTGCCTTGTAGAAATTGTCTAAATTCAACATCGTTTTCTATTTTTCTCAAAAAATTACTTATTGTCTTGTTCCGAACGCAAAAGTAATCATTTCTGTTAGATTATGCAAGATGCTGCTACATTTATTTCTTTGCAAGTAATTCCATACAAGATGACGCTACAATAAAAAGCTACTTGAGCAGACGCCGGGCATATTCAATGATTGTATCCTCGCCACGCATAAGGTCGGTTTGCGAGAGAGCGACAGTATAGTCAGGCTCGATGCCGAACTCTGTCGACCGCTTGTCCTTATCATACATGGGACATGCAGAGAAACGTATGCTCCAACCGTTGGGAAGTTCGCTGGAATAGGGCATTCCGGCTCCTCCACCAGTGCGGTCGCCCACGATGAAGACATTTGGACAACACTTCATGTACTTGATAAACTCGTTGGCAGCACTGTATACAGAACGGTTGGTGAGCACTACGGTCTTCTTCTGCCAACGCACTCCCTTGCCTGGCTTAAGGCGCTGCTCCTGAAACTGGGAGAAGTCGGCATGCCCCTTTCCTGTCTTGTGCTGCATGTAGCCAACAAGCAGCTCCCTGTTGGTGAAGCGCGCGGCAAACTCCTCGGCAGAAGAGAGCAGACCGCCTGAATTGTCGCGCAAATCTATTATCAGTCCGTTGCATGGAGCAAGATAAAACAATATGTCGTCGAGGTTGCCGGCTCCTATACCATTTTGGAACGAAGAGCAACGAATGTAGCCCGTGTTGTCGTCGAGACGGCGGTAACGCATGCTTGAGGCTATGCGGTAGTCGGTACCGAGATACCGCCTCAACAATGTGTCGCTCACATTCGAGGGATAGTCCTCATGCCACGACCAGTTGCGGGCCACATCCCATGAGGAATACATGTTCACATGACCATCCCTCAACTCGGCAAGCATGTTGCCAAGCACCTCAAAGAGTTGGGTGTCGGTCATGTTGTCGGCTATCCGTACCGAATACTTCTCGCGGATTTTATCCCAATCGAGTCCGTACTGCTCCTTCTTGTAGTCGAAGAAACAATAATGCTCGTCGACAGCTTTCCACAAAGCCTCGAAATTGCCACGCGGATTGTCGGCATACTCCTCCTCATCGACACACGAAGCAAAAGCAAACATGGATAGCAATAACACAAGAAACGATGTATGCCAAAGTCTATTTCTTAAATGCATATACTTTTTTATTGTATTAATTTCTTTTTGTAGTTAAGGGGTTATTTTTTTATTTATTGCTTACGGATTTATAGCTTCAGCGTTTTAAATCTCTTCACAATGCCTATCATTAAGGAGTGTGTATAGATATGTGTCTTGAGGTTGTTGACGTGCGACTGTTCTATTGTACCCAAATAACCTATGCGCCACGTGGTGCAGGCAAGACGGAAATCTATAGTGAGCAGCTGGCGCAACGAGGGGGTGGAGCCGAAGGTAGTAGGCACACAGTTGTGGTCGTAGCTACCACGGTTGAATATCTCATAGTAGGACTGACCGTAGTTGGGCGAGAACATCACGCCAAACAATGGAGCTGAAGCCTCGTAATGGAGTATCACGGGGAAATGGGCATTTGCACCTGAGGTGAACGCGATGCCACGGGTATGGCTCGCTCTGCCTATGGGATAGTCGAAGCCTACTGTTGGCTCAATGTGCAGCGACAGACGGGCGTTGGCTGGATTGTTGCCATTGCGAGTGTTGTAGATAAAACCTAAGTTGGTGGCTACTGTGCCTCCGGCAACAATACGTAGCTGACTACGCCATAGCGACACTGTCCACTTATGCAGCAACGAATAGCGGAAGGTGTAGCCACCTGCTATAGTGCCACCATTTCCCGAACGGTTGTCGGCATAAGCCACGTTGCCCTCATGCTGAAACTGGTTTATCCACGACGACTGCTCTTTTTCACGGCGTGTGTGGGAGAGGAAACGAAGGTCGATGCCACGGTATTTCTCGGGTGAGAGATAGGTGTCGAGGATGTTGGTGGAGCCAATACCTATCATAAGCGAGTTAGTCTTCAACTGCAAACGGCTGATGAAACTGTCAACATCGTTACTTGTGTTTCCGGCATCATCATTAATATATATGGTGTCGGCAGAAGCACATGCGCCCTCATCTGTGGCAGCCTGCATAACGCTGCTGCCACAGATAAGGGCACACATAAGGATTATGTTCTTAAAGATCTGCATTCTCGGTGAATATGTTGAGTTGTCCGGTCATTTCGTCTATTACTTGCTGTTGGCTCTTGCCTGCATCAGGGTCGAGATTCTCAGGTTCCTCCTCAGGGGTTTCGCCGGAGTCATCGTCGTCGGGGTCGGGGAAACGAGTAGGCTCAAGTTCCTTAACAGCCTCAACGTCGAGCGTAGTCACACGCTTGCCCTTTGCCTTGAAGCCCTTGACAGCAATAAACTCATCGGCATCTATCTCCAATGGCGGACGCTGGGTCATTGAACCGTCGGGAGCCTCCACGGGAGCATAATCCACCTCTATGCGTGGATAGGCAGTGTCGGTGAGCAACATTAGCTGACTCTTAGGATTTTCACCTAAATAATTCTGCTGACGCTTGATGGCCTCCATGCGGAATCTCTTAAGATAAAGATTGCCTGCATTGTCGGCATCAAAGAGGGCTGCAGTCCATATCTTGTCGGGGTCCCACTTCTCGATGATTTTGATATTATCCTCGTAGTGGTTGTTGGCGTCGAACGACGATATGTAGAAATTGCCGTCGTCCAATACTACAAGAATGGAATTATCGTCGAAGAACTCACCAAGCAGTCGGCCATGCTCATCGTAGTTGAGACGATTGACATCGGGGTCGTACCACACCTTGCGTCCACCAAGAGTGGAGTGTCCGTGACTCTTAAGACCAATGCGGTGGATTGGATTGCGCGTCACAAGGTTGCCCTTGGATGTGCGTCCCTTGATACCCACCTCAGAGAAGTCGCGTTCTATGAATATCTTCTTCAGTTTAGGATTAGCCTCAAGCGTCACCTTTATCACCTCTGCCTCACCATTGGGGTTGGCTGTGAAATAAAGAACACGAGAACCAGGTGCGCCTTGGGTCAAGTCGTACTCTTTGCCTACGGTCATAGTAGGTACAAAGAAGCGCTTGATATAGGCTGCTCCAGCCTTGCCGTCGCGGTAGACCACATTATATATAGTACGCTTGTCGTTCTTCTTGAACACCTGCACGTGGAGGATGTTCCTGCCCACAAATATCTTGTCGGCGGCACGCACCATCTTGTATTTACCGTCTTTGAAGAATACGATGATATCATCAATGTCGGAACAGTTGCATACAAACTCGTCCTTCTTAAGGCCTGTTCCTATGAATCCCTCCTGACGGTTGATGTAGAGTTTCTGGTTGGCCTCAACTACCTTGGAAGCCTCGATGGTGTCGAAACTCTTTATCTCGGTGCGACGCGGATGGTCCTTGCCATACTTGTCGCGAATGAATTCAAACCAATGTATGGTTACGTCGGTCATGTGCGCCAAGTCGTACTCTATGTCGGCAAGCTCAGCCTTAATGCGTGCTATAAGCTCATCGGCCTTGTCCTTATTGTATTTCAAGATGCGCTGCATCTTTATCTCAAGCAATCGCAGGATGTCGTCGCGAGTTATCTCGCGGTGGAACGAATATTCCACCATCTCCTGCTCCACTTTTCCCTCTGCCGTTGTCTTGTTGGATGGCACTCGGAATATCTGATCCTTGAACGGCTGAAGCTTGGAGTCGATAAAAGCAACTACCTCGTCCTGAGATTTCGACTGCTCAAACTTTTTCTCCTTGTATATGCGCTCCTCAATGAAAATGCGCTCCAATGACGAGAAGAAGAGCTGCTCCTCAAGTTCAGATTTGCGTATCTGCAATTCCTTGCGCAATAATCCCATTGTTGTGTCGGTGGAATGGCGCAACACATCGCTCACGGTGAGGAAGCACGGTTTGTTATCCTCGATAACGCAGCAATTGGGCGAGATGTTTATCTCGCAATCGGAGAAGGCGTAGAGGGCATCAATGGTCTTGTCGCTCGACACCCCTGGCGCGAGGTGAACTTGTATCTCCACCTCAGCAGCAGTGTTGTCATCCACTTTCTTAGCCTTTATCTTGCCCTTGTCAATGGCTTTGAGGATGGAGTCGATAAGCGTGGTCGTGGTCTTGGAGAATGGTATCTCGCGTATGACAATAGTCTTGGAGTCGAGCTTTTCTATCTTCGCACGCACCTTAACCATTCCGCCTCGCTGACCGTCGTTATAGCGTGCCACATCGATTGAGCCACCCGTAGGGAAGTCGGGATATAGCTGAAACTCCTCGCCACGCAGATATTTAATGGCGGCATCACAAATCTCAACAAGGTTATGGGGCAAGATCTTTGAACTTAATCCCACGGCAATGCCTTCCGCACCCTGTGCCAGAAGGAGCGGAAACTTAGCAGGAAGTGTTATTGGCTCTTTGTTGCGTCCGTCATAGGAGAGCTGCCATTCGGTAGTTTTAGGGTTGAACACCACATCAAGAGCAAACTTCGACAGGCGAGCCTCTATGTATCGAGGAGCTGCAGCACGGTCGCCAGTTAGGATATTTCCCCAGTTGCCCTGACAGTCGACAAGCAAGTCCTTTTGTCCCATCTGCACAAGCGCATCGCCAATGGAAGCATCACCGTGAGGGTGAAACTGCATGGTGTGTCCCACGATATTGGCTACTTTGTTGTATCGTCCATCGTCCATGCGCTTCATTGAATGAAGAATACGTCGCTGCACTGGCTTTAATCCGTCCTCGATATGGGGTACGGCACGTTCAAGAATCACGTATGATGCATAATCAAGAAACCAATTCTGGTACATACCGCTAAGATGATGCACAGCAGAAGCATCGAAGCGGTTCACGGGCTTGTAATCTGAATGTTGGGGGGAAGTCAAAGCCTCTGCCGAAGAATCTGACTCAACAGAAGAGACTGGAGAGACAGGCTCATCAGAAGATTCTATAGCGTTGCTATTGGATTCATCGTTCTTCACTCTTTGTTCTTCACTATCTTTTATCTCGTCGTCCATAATATGTCGTGGTGGGTTTTAAAAACATGTTTGCGTTAGGGAAATGTCAACTCGCAAAAGTACAAAAAAAATGCGACATTACAAAATTAGTTGCACTATGTTTTTTATGCACAAATCAATTGGTTTGTGTATAAAAAGGCAATTCTTTTGTTAATAACAATTAAAACAAACAATCAATTAAAGGAAAAACCGAACAATTCACTTACCTTTGCAACCAATTTTTTAAAGGTAATTAAGATGAACAAATTAAAAATGGCTTGTTTGACAGCAGTGATTGCATCAAGCAGCGTATCGTTTGCAGGAGGACTACTCACAAACACAAACCAGAACGTGGCATTCAACCGTATGATGAGCCGTGAGGCTTCAATAGGTATCGACGGTGTATATTACAACCCTGCCGGTGTTGTTTTCTTGGGCGAGGGACATCACCTGTCGCTCAACTGGCAGTTGGCTTACCAGACACGTACAATCAACAACAATTATCTGTTGTTCAACAACAACACCCAAAACCCAACTACCCCACGCGATTTCAAGGGCGATGCTTTCGCTCCTGTTATTCCTTCATTGCAGTATGCCTACAACAAGGGTCGTTGGTCGTTCCAAGCTAATTTGGCACTCAATGGCGGCGGCGGCAAGTGTACATTCGATAATGGACTAGGCTCGTTTGAGAAGATTGTGAGCGAGACAGCCATGGGCGCATGTCAGTTGGCGAAAGTAGTTGACGGTGCAGCTGCAGCTTATGGTGTGCCTGCCATTTTCTCTTCTGACAAGGTGTTCGGCAAAGATGGCAAATACAGCTATGATAGCTACATGCACGGCCGCCAATACTACTATGGCATATCTATAGGTGCCGCATATAAGTTCAGCGATAATTTCAGCGCATTCGCTGGCGTGCGCACTATATACGCTTTGTGCAACTACTATGGTTATGTGCGCGACATAAAGGTGGGCAATATGCCTCTATACCAAGTGCTTGATGCTACAAAAACCGATGCTGCCGACATAGAACTTAGCAGCGACCAGAGCGGACTCGGATTCACTCCTATCCTTGGTGTTGACTACAAGGCTGGACGCTGGAACTTCTCTGCAAAGTATGAGTTCAAAACACGCATGCGCCTTAAGAACAAGTCGGTGAACCGTGCTCCGTCTATCGGTAATCTTCCAGAGAACCTTCTTGGAGCTTATATAAACAACGGCGTACCTGAAGCTGCTGCTAAAGCTATCCTTAGCAACGCTACAGTGCAGGGTGCCATGGGAGAGCTCAAGAGCCAGTTTGACACAAAGCTCAACGAGGCTATTGGCGAATATGAGGACGGCAAGAAAATTGCTGGCGACATTCCCTCACTCCTTACAGTGGGCGTTGGCTACAAGCCTGTTGACGCTCTGCGCGTGAACGTTGGCTTCCATTGGTTCGACGACAAGAACGCTACCAGCTACAATAACCGCAACAAGTCGCTCGACCGTGGCACATTGGAGTGGAGCGCTGGTGCTGAATACGACATCAACAAGAAATTAACTGTGAGCACAGGTTGGCAGAATACCAACTATGGCTTAAGCGATGAATACATGGACGACAAGTCGTTTGTTGTAAGCTCAAATTCCGTGGCTGTGGGTGGCGTAGTGCATCTCTCAGACAAGATGGACCTCAATGTGGCTTACTTCCACACTTTCTACGACCACAAGAAGACTTCGAAGAAGGTAGAGGCTACAAACATCACCTACAGCTCTGATTACACACGCAACAACAATGTGTTTGCCGTAGGACTGGACATTAGCTTCTAAGTACAAACTTTAGAATAAGAATAACATAGAAGGTCGGGCGATTACTCGCTCGACCTTCATTATATATAAAAATCAACGTCTACATTTTGAAGACTTCTTCTTTGATACAGATTTCTTCTTTGATGAAGCACGTTGTTTCACAACATCCTTCGTTGCTGATTTTTCCTTATCCTTCAACAGAGTTTCCTTGATTTCATTTTTTGAGCTACTCTCTGCCGAGTCTTTCTCGTCATCATCATCTACAATCTTCACATATTGCTTATACTGCCGGCCATACTTTGGAAAATGCAAAACACCATTTTCCGGCAATGTGTATTCAGTCACCTCAAAATCAATCTCAGGCAACTCCCCATCTTCCAAACGATAAGGAATGTTAGAGTCGTGGTAGCGCTCCACTTTCACTGTGGCTACACCCTGATTGACAATGCCTATACGGTCGGCGGCAGCATGAGAAAGGTCGATAATTCGTCCACGAGAATGAGGTCCACGGTCAATGACACGCACAACAACCCACTTGCCGTTGCGCTCATTGGTCACCTTGAGCAAAGTGCCGAATGGATATGTGCGATGAGCACATGTCAAACTGTCATGGTGTAGCCTCTCACCGCTACTTGTACGCGCTCCTGTTGCGCGTTTGGAATAGAAAGAAGCCTTTCCCTTCTGAGTTTGAGCATAGAGTGGAAAGACCTTTAAAAACGCTGTAGCTATTACCAGCGCAAAAATTATCCTACGATACATCACGATGTAAAAAACATTTGGTTATTTTCCTATTGAAGCGGGGCGAGGGGTTGTTGTGATTATGGGGTGATGTTATGGGTGACGGGGTAACGAAATGCAATTAGGAGGACAAGAATTAAAATGCCAAAGCATCATAATCCTTATCCTCCTAACCTATTCTATACTATACAATTCCTTGTGCCATCATTGCATTAGCCACCTTCATGAAGCCAGCAATATTTGCACCCTTCACATAGTCGATGTAGCCGTCGGCCTGCTTGCCATACTTCACGCACTGCTCGTGGATAGAGTGCATGATATAGTGAAGCTTCTCGTCAACCTCAGCCTCGCTCCAGCTCAAACGCATTGAGTTCTGGGTCATCTCCAAGCCTGATGTTGCCACACCACCTGCATTGACAGCCTTGCCAGGAGCGAAGAGCTGCTTGGCAGCTACAAACTTCTCAACAGCCTCAGCTGTGCATCCCATGTTGGAAACCTCTGCAACACACTCAGGATGCTGTGCCAAAATCAGCTCAGCGTCAGCACCATTAAGCTCGTTCTGGGTGGCACATGTCAGATATACATCAGCCTTAACCTCCCAAGGCTTCTTGCCTGCAACGAACTTAGAACCTGGGAATTCATCCTCATAAGGCTGACAAATGTCGTTGCCAGAAGCACGAAGTTCAAGCATATAGTCAATCTTATCGCCTGCGATGCCTGCCTCGTCGAGGATATAGCCATCAGGACCAGAAATAGTTATAACCTTACCACCAAGTTCTGTAGCCTTCTTGGCAGCACCCCAAGCCACATTGCCGAAACCTGAGATGGCAACAGTCTTGCCCTTAAGATCAAGTCCTCTTGTAGCGAGCATCTGCCGTACGAAATACAGAGCACCGTAACCAGTTGCCTCTGGACGTATACGTGAACCACCATACTCAAGACCCTTGCCTGTCAAGACACCCTGATATTGGTGTGTAAGCTTCTTATACATACCGAAGAGATAGCCTATCTCTCTGCCACCAACGCCGATATCACCTGCAGGAACATCCTCGTCAGGACCAATATGACGATAAAGCTCTGTCATGAAAGCCTGACAGAAACGCATCACTTCAGCATCGCTGCGACCGCGGATAGAGAAATCGCTACCGCCCTTACCGCCACCCATAGGCAGAGTGGTGAGAGCGTTCTTGAATGTCTGCTCAAATCCAAGGAACTTCAAAATGGAGAGGTTTACAGAAGGATGGAAACGGAGACCTCCCTTATATGGACCTATCGCGCCATTGAACTGTACACGATAGCCGATATTAACATGCACTTCACCCTTGTCATCTGTCCATGGCACACGGAACGTAATAATACGCTCTGGCTCTACCATACGCTCGATGATCTTGGCCTTCTCAAATTCGGGATGCTGGTTGTAAACATCCTGAACAGAGATTAAAACTTCGCGAACTGCCTGTAAAAACTCAGCCTCGCCTGGGTGCTTAGCCTCAAGGTCGTGCATTATTTTATCAACATTCATAGTAAAAGGTTTTTTAGTTGTTTTATATAGATTAACTTGTGTCTCTCTGTGGTGTCCACATGACTGAACATTGTTTCGTTGTGTCACTAAGACAGCGCAAATATAGCTTTTTTACTCGTTATAGCCAAATAAAAAACACTCTTTTTCGGGTTTTTAAATTACTTTTAGGAAAGCCTTTTGGTGTGTGCGTGAACATACAAATATATTGTAGGCTCATTTCTGACAAATAAGAGAAAAGGCTGCTTCGGAATGTTCCGAAACAGCCTCATTATTATTTTTTCTATGTTCTCTAATTTAAATCTAAAGACTTCATCGCGTTCGACTTCCGCTCCGTCTTTCTCTTTGGGGTATGCTAACGAACTATTTATCGTTGCCCTCACCCCACATTCCTATCGCAGCACTGGCTGCAAATAGGGTCATCATCATTGTCATCAACATAACCTTCTTACCTTTTAAAAACCATTTTAACCTAACTAAATTCTAATACCTAATCAACCAGCTACCCTATTGATACCTTTAACCTATTGACAATCTACTACCTTTAACCTATTGTTTGTGTTATCCTAATCTTCTTTACCTTCTTCTTTTTTTATGTTATCCTAACTTTCTACCTTCTCTTTGTCATCCTTATCTTTTCTACCTTCTCTTAGAATGTTACCTGAATCATCTTTACCTTTGACTAATTAACCTTCATTGCGTGTTGTTATCCATCAATCTTTACCTTTCGGCTTTGTTATCCTTCACAATCACTTTTTATTTACCTTTCAAGACTAATATTCTGTCTATTGATTTCTCTCAAAGTTTTCTAATACCTTTTATCTTTTTACCTTTTATCGTCTCGGTTGCCTCACGGTTCCCTTGTTTTGACGATGCAAAGTTAATATTGTTTCCGCACACAACAAAACAAACACTACGTTTTTTTCAATATCCACACTCATTTTTGATGTAAGTCAACGAAATTGTGTTCGCACACACTATAACACACAACAGAAATGGAATAATATATCAATCAACATTGTTATGTTATTAACTGTACAGACACGACATTTGGCAGTCTATACAAAACCAAAATGGACAATTATGATTATAAAAGATAACCATAATTGTCCATTGTCTATGAATATTCAATCTGAAGAGTGACTATACACATTATTATTATTCATATATCCACTCTCCGCATTCCTTTGCCTCACCACCTTTGGCAGGAGCTTTGCTTGCAGAACTGTTGGCATGATAATAAGCCACAAGCTCCACGTCGAAAATAAGTGTGGAATAGGCAGCACCAGGATTAGTGAGCGAACCATAACCCAACTGATGAGGAATGTATACACGCCACTTGTCGCCAATGTGCATATACATAAGAGCTGTGGAGAATCCTTTCACAACAAGACTCATAGAGAATGTTACAGGCGTGGCAGTAGCCTCATTAAACTCATCACCAGTCCACGATTTGTCGAACATATAGCCCTCAGGATAGCTTGTGGATGACAGGAGTCTGCCGCTGTAGTGCACCTTTACCGAATCGGTATAGATAGGACAGCCAGAACCTTTACCCTCATTGAGCACATTGACAAGCACATGATCGTAGCTATGTGTTGCAACATTTGCCTCAAGATTCCACGCGCGCAGCACTTTCCACTCTTTGTTGCCTCCATCAACAAGCGACTTCACCTCAGCATACTTCTTGTCGAAGAAAGCCTCGTTGGTTGCCTGCCAGTCAGGAAACTCCTCTACCTCGTTGTCGGTTTCACTGCACGACGACAATCCTGCCGTCAGCACAGCCACAAATGCGAAGAGGATAAATATACTGAATTTCTTCATCTAAAAATTTATCGTATCTATATATAATGTATAGTATTAAGCAGCAAGGGGTGCTTATGCAGCTTTTTACTGGAGTTTCTTCAACAAGCTTGTGATGCTCACCTTATCTTCGATGATGCTCTGGAGCTGGTCGATGCTCACACGCTCCTGCTCCATAGTGTCGCGGAAACGCAGAGTGACAGTGTTGTCCTTCAATGTGTCGTAGTCGACGGTCACACAGTAAGGAGTGCCCACAGCATCCTGACGACGGTAACGCTTGCCGATGGTGTCCTTCTCATCATAGTGAGTGTTGAAGTGGAACTTCAGGTTGTTCACTATCTCACGAGCCTTCTCTGGAAGTCCGTCCTTCTTTACGAGTGGCATTACAGCGAGCTTTGTAGGAGCCAATGCCGGCGGAAGGAGCAACACAACGCGTGTCTCGCCATTCTCGAGCTTCTCCTCGCGATATGAATGACACATGATGCTCAGGAACATACGGTCAACACCAATAGATGTCTCGATAACATACGGAGTGTAAGACTCCTTAGTCTGAGGATCGAAGTACTTGATTGAGCGACCAGAGAATTTCTCATGCTGAGTAAGGTCGAAGTTGGTGCGGCTGTGCACACCCTCAACTTCCTTAAATCCGAACGGCATGCGGAATTCGATGTCGGTAGCTGCATTAGCATAGTGAGCGAGCTTCTCGTGGTCATGGAAGCGATAGTTCTCTGAGCCAAAGCCAAGATTCTGATGCCACTTCATACGAGTCTCCTTCCATTTCTGGAAGTAGTCAAGCTCAGTGCCAGGCTTAACAAAGAACTGCATTTCCATCTGCTCGAACTCGCGCATACGGAATATGAACTGACGGGCAACAATCTCGTTGCGGAATGCCTTACCTATCTGTGCGATACCGAAAGGTATCTTCATGCGGCCAGTCTTCTGCACGTTGAGATAGTTAACGAAGATACCCTGGGCTGTCTCAGGACGCAGATAAACCTTGCTTGAACCGTCGGCTGTAGAACCCATCTCAGTAGAGAACATGAGGTTGAACTGGCGCACATCGGTCCAGTTCTTTGTGCCGCTGATAGGATCTACAATCTCCTCGTCCTCGATAATCTGCTTCAACTCGGCTAAATCTGGACCCTGCATTGCCTGAGTGTAACGCTCATGCAAAGCGTCACGCTTCTGCTGATGTTCTATTACGCGAGCATTGGTGGCGCGGAACTGAGCCTCATCGAAGCTCTCGCCGAAACGCTTGCGAGCCTTAGCAATCTCCTTTTCAATTTTCTCATCATACTTTGCGATTTGGTCCTCAATGAGCACATCGGCACGATAGCGTTTCTTTGAGTCGCGGTTGTCGATGAGAGGGTCGTTGAATGCGTCAACGTGTCCGCTGGCCTTCCATATAGTTGGGTGCATGAAAATAGCAGAGTCGATGCCCACGATATTCTCGTGGAGCAGAACCATGCTCTTCCACCAATATTCCTTGATGTTGTTCTTGAGTTCAACGCCATTCTGACCATAGTCATACACTGCGCCGAGACCGTCATAAATCTCACTGCTTGGGAACACGAAACCGTATTCCTTACAGTGGCTCACAATTTTCTTGAAAACGTCTTCTTGTGCCATTTTTATGTGTTTTGTTATTCCTTAATATCTTTAATAATCTGCCCTTTTCGGGCTTTACTATACAATTAGAATGCAAAGTTACGCTTTTTTGGCTGATTTCCTAACGTTTAGGGAGTTAAATGTTATGAAACAACAGTTATCGTAAACACTCAATCCCTTATGCAGCTGAACATCCTGCAATAAGCACATGTATTTTTATTTGTTCATCCGACGAGTGCGTCGCCTATAAGTTCAAGCAATTTCGATGTGTATCATTCTTTCTGTGCCTCTTTTAGCACCTTGTTAACAACCCCCAACAACTGTTCGGTGTTTTTGAGTATATGTCTATAAAACTCAGCTTTCTGCTCCTTGGTATAATTAATTGGGTTGTCGGCAATGAGCATCGCAAAACCCGTTATCGAGTCGAGCGATTCTTTCACATTGCTTTCCATGTTCTGTATTAACGTTGTCTTCACTCTGTTGGCTGCCTCGGCACGGTTGCGTGCCTCAACAAGTTCTTCGTGGTTGCGTTCGAGTTGGGCATGAGTTTCGTTCAGATGCTTGGTCACCTTCCTATGGAAGTGCAAATACAACAGCAACAATACTAATATGAAAAGCATGGCCGTTGCCACAAGCCCCACACGCATATTCTGAGTATCGCGCATTGCACGTTGATTTGCAATCTTTATTCTCAGTTGGTCCGCCTCGAGCTTTTTATTGAAATACTGCAAGCGCATCATCTGCGCCTTAGTTCGTGTACGTCCCAATTCGAGCGAAGAGTTGCGTAGGGAGAGTTGTGCATTTGCTATGCCAAGATTGACATTGTCTATTTCAGACTGGCGCATCTGATTCTCCAAACGTTGACTCTCAAGCACAAGTTCATGATTCACCATCTCGTTTTTCTGGTTTAGGAACATAGCATTAAGCTCCATCAGATTATTTGTATCAGAATTGTCCTTATTCAAAATCCACATCTTATAGAATTGATCTTTTTGCTCGGAAAGCAACTTATAGTCACCCGCCATGTTGCTGCACATCATTTGCAAACGCAAGCTGTCACGCCCCCCACCCGATGGCAGAACCTTTATTTTTTCTAAAGCTTCAGCGTAATAGCCATCCAGAATTTTCTTCATTATAAGCATTTTGTCATCAATAACCATTCGCTTTGTGGCGTTTATCTCATTAATGTATATCTTCATATAAAGCTCACAATGCTCACGTGCCTCTTTAAGCTTTTCAAGCTTAATTTCCGAGAACACAAGATAGTAAAGCAGACGCTGGCGTGTGGGTTTGGTTTTAGCTACACACAAACCCTGTTCGGCTGTTCTCTCTACACTATCATAATCAAACAGAAAACTGTAATTCTCACACTTCTTGCGATATATTGTTGCCATGTCTTGGTCGGGCAGATATTCATTGCCTATTTCAAGTGCCTCATCAAGCACCTTATTTGCCGAGCCAAAATCAAGACAGTAAGTATATACTTGCGCAAGACTGTTAAGTCCATTGAACAATCCAAGCTTATCGTTCTTCTTACGCGTTTCCTGCTCAAACTCCAACACATATATATAAGCTTCATATATGCGACCCATAGACAAGAGATAAGCCACAGTATTGGTCTTGCCAAAATAATAATACTGCAGGTAACCCGTTTCGATAGCTTTGTCTTGCATTGCTTTCACTGCCTGACGGAACTTCTCCTCCTCGTTTTCCGCATAAAAATAATGGAGCATCGTGACACTGAGCGCAAGACACTGAGCCTTGCCGTCTTTCAGGCGCACGGCATCTGCATACATTCTATTGGCAAGTGTAAGTCCCTCGTCTATAAAGCGCTTGCTGTAGGCCTTGTTGTACATTGCATACAACTGGTCGTTTATTCCATAAGGATTGTTTTGGGCATGAAGCAATGAGCCTAACAATAAGCACAACATAAGGACAAGGGCACGAGCTACGCCCATATCCTTCACACTCTTGCCAATCCGTAGAAATCTGCCGTATTTATATTGCAACATAATTGCGCTCCTTATAATTGTTATTTTTTCAAAATGCCATTGACTATTTGCAACAGGGCATAGTTGTCGGCTCGTATTTGTCTTATCAATTCCGCCTTCTGCTCCTTGGTCAAGGTCTTGCCCTCTTCAGCAAGACGACACGAGAGCGAGGTTATGCTGTCAAGAGGATGGCGTATGTCAATGCTCATATTATTTATGAAGTCTGTCTTCACGCGGTTAGCCTTCTCGGCACGATGCTTCGACATGATAAGCATGTCATGGTTGCTCTTTAGGTCACGGTGGGTGTCTTTCAGTTCTGCAAGCAGCGACGCCCGCGTCTTGAGGTAAACGCCCAAGCTGAAGATAATCACTCCTCCAAATCCAAGCCCAAGCATCATCACCATGTTGCTAAAATCATTCTTTGCTTTCGTGGTGACGAGTTTGTTCTTCAGGCGTGATGCCTCAAGTTTCTTGCGATTGTAGGAGAGCCGTATGACATCGGTCTCAGAGCTTGTGCGCAAAAGTTCAAGCGAAGCATTACGCAACGTGAGTTGGGTGTTGGCGAGCTTCAGATTTGCATTGCGCAGTTCTGCCTCTTGATACCTTGATTCCTCATCCTGCCGTTCGGCAAGCAACAGTTGGTGTTGCATGTTTATGCCTGTGTTGACTAACCGTGCGTTGATGTCACCAAAGCTAACAGCCTGCCATTTGTCTATATCAATCAAGTGGGCACGGAAGAAGCTATCCTGTGCGACAGCAAGTGCCCGGTAGTCTTTCTTTATACGGTAGCATTCGTGCAGATAGCGTTTCACCATATCGGTTTGCCGCATTCTCTTCAGATAGAAGATCGCGCTGTCGGCATCTCCGTCGCGCATATACTTAAGCATGGCTATTGAGCGTTCCTCTGCATCGCGCGAAGTGGCGCTCACACTCTTCTTCAAGTCCAAATATATGGAATAATACTTATCAAACACATCACGCAAGCCAAGCATTAAGGCAGCCTCGCATACGACACAAATTGTTCGCTGCTTCATTATCGTAGAACTGCTTTCCTCATAACCCTTTATGCCATAAAGGAGCATATTGTCGAAATCAAATATTTCGCCGTAGCACTCGGCGATCTTACGGTAGAGATTTGATTTCTCCACATCAATGTGAACATTTTCGCGCAATACCAAGGCCTCATGATAGTTGTTGATGGCAAGATAAGTGTTGTGTGTGGCACGACTCACCTGAGCGAGAGCGTTTAGTCCGGAGTAGATACCAAAATAATGCTTGTGGCTGCGTGCGTAATCCTCAACTTCATGAATATATTTTATTGCGTCGTCAATACGTTCAGTCACCAAAAAATAATTCACCTTGTTTGAGAATCCATAATAGTAGTATTGCTCTATGCCACACTCCACAGCCTTCTTATGCAACTGGTCTACAGCATTGAAAAACTGCTCCGGATGCTTGCGTTGATAATACCAATAGTTCACAGGCAAGGTGAGGGCCATGCATTGGGCCTTCTTGTCACCCATCTGCAACGCTTGGCTGTACATATTGCGAGCCATGTCGAGCGATTGTGGTTTTGTACTGACACGATACGCTTCCATATACATATCATACAGCTTGTCGTTGATACCGAAAGGATTTTTCTGCGCCAATGCAGGATATACAACAGCAAGAGCGACAGCCAACAAAAACAGCTGTCGCCAAAGGTTATCTGGTATATATATATAATGTGTACGCGCTGTCATATTCTCATTTTCCTTTGTAGCTCTATGCCTTTATAGCAAACATGAACCTTGCTCCCTTGGTATATGTGGTGTCAAGATATATTCTGCCTCCGAGCAAATCTGCAATGATGCGGCAAATGTGCAGCCCGAGACCAAGACCCTGCTTAAATTGGTCGAGCTTTGTGAAACTCTTAAATATCTCTTCCGCCTTATCCCTTGGCACTCCTATTCCTGTGTCGGTGACACTGAATGTCACCATTCCGGGATTGTTCTTCGTAGAGCATCCGAGAGTGATAGTGCCGTTGGTAGTGTTCTTCTCAGCATTCGACAACATATTAACAAGCACCTGCACCACTCGTTTCACGTCGGTGTGAATCAGCATATTGTCAAGCTCGTCGGTTTCAAGCATCATCTTCACCCCAGGCAATTTATGCTGTCCTGCCAGCGACATGGCTCTAAGGCAAATCTCACCAATTGTCGCACTACGGTACTGCAAGTTGTATGTTCCACTCTCAAGTTGGGCTGTGTCAAGCACATCGCCCACAAGCATGAGCAAGTTGTCGGAGTTTATCTTTATACGCTCGCCGAAATCGTTGCGCATTTCCTCGTCAAGCGAACCGTCGTCGCCAGCTATCAGCTCCGAGAATCCCACTATGGCGTTTAGCGGTGTGCGTATCTCATGACTCATGTTCTGTATGAAAACAGTCTTCACGCGGTCGGCGGCCACAGCCTTTTCCTTAGCTTTCTGAAGCTCATTGTTGTTGCGTTCAAGTGTGTCGTTGGCATGTTCCAGACGCAACATCAGCTTGCGTCGGTTCCATATATATATCGACACAGCAATGAGCAAAAGTATACCAATGGCAAAAGCCGACATGAGCAAAGCATCGTGCAAACGCTTCTGTGCCTTCTCTGCATTAAGCTCATGCTGCAGTTTGTCCGCCTCAAGCTGTTTGTTGTCGTACGACAACCGCAGGAGGTCGGAGTTCGACTTGGCACGACGCAACTCAAGTGATGAGTTGCGCAGTGTGAGCTGGGTATTCGCAAGCTTCAGGTTGGTGTTTGTCAGCTCTGTTGTCTGACGTTCCGACAGCAGTCGCTGACGGTCCATCTCAAGACGTTGATTCTCGTACTCGAGCTTCTGGTCGATGAATCGTGCATTCATCTCCATGAAATTGTTTGAGCGCACACTGTCTTGCGCCTTAATGCGAGAGCGGTAGAGTGTTGTCTGAGCCTTGGTCATCTCCAGATAGTCACCAACCTGACGGTTGTACTCTATCCACAGACAGTATTTGCGTGTAAAGCCTTTTCCTGGGAAATCGGCAATGCACTTCTTCGCTTCATCATAGTTTTTGCAATACATCAAGTTCATGATGCCCAACTCACACTCACTTTGGTTGTCGGCATGCGGACTTGGCTCGCGCTTTATAAGTTTGGCATACCTGTCGTAGTAGTTCTTGAACTTGTCGTAATCGCCAATCATGAACGCGGCATAGGCGGCATTACGAGACAAATGAATAGCCTGTCCGTCTGTGCGTGAGAGCGACAATCCATTTTCAGCATATTTGAGCATTTCCTCATAGCGGTATAAATCCTCATAACAGCTGGATATTTTGGTATACAACGGTGCCACATTCAGCGAGGGTATGTTCTTGTGCGCATATTCAAGTGCACTGTTGTATTTCTCAATGGCAAGCCCTATCTCCATGCGCACTCTGTGCACCAATCCAAACATAGTGAGCGTGTAATAAACGCCATAGCTTTGGTTATTTTTCTTGGCATAATCTGATTTGCTTTGTATATAGGTCAGAGCCTCATACATGCGGTGGCGCAGCAAGAGGTAGTTCACACGGTTGGACACACCAAAATAGTAGTACTTTTCCTGATGATACTGCTGGGCCTTGTTGAGCAACTCTTTCACAGCCTTCTCAAACTCAGCGTCATTGCGCTCATTATAATAATAGAGCATTGGAATGGTGAGGGCAAGAACCTGCGCACGACAGTCGCCGATAGATACAGCGTTGCGATACATTTGCATAGCGATGTCACATCCAGTCTTGGTAGTGCGCTGACGAAACGCCTGGTCGTACATCGTATATAGCTTGTCGTTGATTTTAAGTGGATTGTTCTGGGCACGACATGGTACGACAAATGACATGACAGCTGCCATAATAAGCAACCGCCATGACATCTTGGAAAAATATCGTATATGAGCAAATCCGCTTGTCATATCTCTAATTTCAATCTAAATGATAATTGTCGATTCTTAATATCCTATCTCAGTCTTCACTCTTCTTCAGAAGATCCTTCAGCCTCATGCGCAACTGTGGCATACATACAGGCTTAGCCATGTATGCGTCCATGCCTGCTGCAAGAATTTTCTCCTCATCAGCACTTGTAGCATAGGCTGTAAGGGCAAGAATCGGAGTATTGGGCGACTTCTTCTTTATAAGAGCCGATGCCTCATAGCCATCCATTATTGGCATGTTGATATCCATGATTACAAGCTTCGGCTTGAATGTGTCGAATGCTTCCACAGCCTCCTTGCCGTTCCAGGCATGGTGGAGATGGTATTCTCGGGAGAGAATGGCACTCACGAGCTTGAAGTTGCTCTCGTTGTCCTCAGCCACAAGTATGCGCACCTTCTGGTTCTCAGGAATCACATTATGCGCCATTGGCTGTATCGGCATTCTTGGCTTCTCCTCCGCCACAGGCTCTGGTTCATCGATTTTCTTTGGCGTTGAATCGTAAGGTATGGTGAATAAGAATGTTGAGCCTTTGCCCAATTCCGACTCTACCCATATCTTGCCGCCAAACCTTGTAACGATGCTCTTGCAAATGGAAAGACCAAGACCGTTGCCCTTCATGAAGGCATTGAGCTTGACAAAGCGTCCGAAGATGTCTTCGTGGTGGCCGGGGGCGATGCCCGAACCTGTATCCTTGACGTAGAACTCAAGCACATTACCCTTCTGCTTGTAACCCATAGTGATAGAACCGCTGTCGGTATATTTGATGGCATTGGTCACAAGATTAGTGAGCACTTGCACCATACGGTTACGGTCGAGATTAAGCGTACACTTCGGCAAGCCCAGTTCACAGCGCATTTTGACAGGCTTATTCTGATCAAGGCGCAAGCGCAGCGACTCCTCGGTCTCCTTCATAACGGCATTCAAGTCAAACTCCTTGTCGATAAACTCCATATTGCCGGCCTCTATCTTTGATATGTCGAGAATATCATTGATGAGCTGCAGAAGCTGTCCGCTGTTCGACTGGATAATACGCGAGTATTCCTCCTGCTCCTCCTTTGTGTCGGCTCCGCACAAGAGTTCAGAGAATCCTACAATGGCATTGAGCGGAGTGCGTATCTCATGGCTCATGTTTGCAAGGAACGCTGTCTTAAGACTATTCAGTTCTTCAGCCTTCTTCTTGGCATCGATGAGCATCTTCTCCATATTCTTACGCTTGGTGACAAGCTGGATAGAACCTTCAAGAGTCTTAGGATTGCCATTGGCATCACGCTCGCCTACAACCACACGCACCTCATACCATTCTGTCTGAGTGCCATTACCACGGTCCTCACGACACTCCATGTCGTATTTCACTCTCTCAATTGAGCCTTCAATCAAATTATCGAGCAAATGACGTAATTCATCACGCGACTCCTGCGAGAATTTGGCAAAAGTTTCGTCGCAATCTGTGGTGACATACTTCAATGCACGGTCGGACGCACCTTC
This sequence comes from Prevotella sp., assembly GCA_052273435.1. Taxonomy (GTDB): domain Bacteria; phylum Bacteroidota; class Bacteroidia; order Bacteroidales; family Bacteroidaceae; genus Prevotella. The sequence goes on along the minus strand of DAVZIG010000010.1, from coordinate 15,429 downwards.
ACGGTCGAGCTCAAGTCGAGTGATGAGATTGGTGTCAACATACATCTTAATAGGAGTGATATGGCTTACCTCAAGCGCCTGCTCCATTTGTCGACGCAATCCTTGCAATGCCTCCTGAGTCTTGTGCAGATTGGAACTGTCGATAAGGAAGAACTCCACAAAATTGGTGTTTGGACGCACCTTTGCCACACAATCGTAGAACACATTGGTATGTTTCTCCAAATACTGGAAATTAACAAAGTTGCCAAGCTGTTTTGAAGAGTTGGCTGCTCCAAGAAACGCCGTCTGACCTCCAGGGAAGCAGTCGCTGCTGTATCTGCCTACAGGCGAAATTCTTCCGGGCATAAAATCAAGACAACGTTTGTTTATCTTGCAAATCTTCAAGTCTACAACTGTTCCATTGTTGTCGCATACCATCTCCTCGAGATAGTAAAGGATTGGCAACGTGTCGATAATATCCTCGACATTTTTACTTTTTTCTTCATCCTTCTCTACCTTCTTATCACGTCTGAAGGCGAAATGATAAATGAGGATGCACGTGAGTGCTAACACGATTGGCAGGATTACATTGTAAAGTACCATAGCTATCATATTTGTAAAAGTATTTGGAATTGGCACATGCCGTTGCTGCCACGTTCGCACACCACAGCTCCATTCATCTTGGATGCCAACTCAAGGGCAATTTCAACACGCATGTCAGTGGTTTCTATATCTTCGTCAGCCGTTTTTGTGGCTATGACGATACTGGTGAGTCCGCCGTCAATCGTTGCGTCCACCTGCACGTCGCCAGTGCTCAATCGGCATGCGTAGGACATGAGATTTGTGAGCACAGCACGGAACAGCGCGGGGTCAGCCGACACGCTGGTGTCATTGTTCAGATTTATTCTCCAAGTCACTCCACTCACCGCTGTTGCCGGCTTTATTAGGCTGATTACATCCGAGAGCGTATTGTTAACCGACACCTTGGAATTGCGCACATAATAGTTCTTCATGCGTCGCACAGTCCAATTGATGAGTCCATGCGCTGAATGGTCAGGCTCGTTCAGCAAGTCATCATTCACTAACTCGATAGGCACGCAGAGTGCCATCTCTGTGAGCAGACGCGACCATTTGTCCTGTTTTTGGCAAGCCACATAGGCAAGCAGACGCATAGTGTTGTCGTAGCTGACCGACGATTCCGTCACATATTCTTCCTCCTCACGCTCCCTGCGGTGGGCAGCAAGCGTGATTTGCGACTGGATGGTGGATATAAGGCGGTCTTGCACGAAAGGCTTTGTGACAAACTCGTTGGCTCCTGCATCCAAGCCTTCCTTTATGTCGGCATCGGAGTTGAGGGCTGACAACATAATAATAGGAATGTCGCGTGTCCTTGGATTAGCACGCACGGCTCGCGTTGTCTCAAAACCGTTCATGTTTGGCATAAGAATGTCCATCAAAATACAGTCGGGTGTTTCGTGAGCCAATATGTCAAGTGCCTGCTGTCCGCTGCTTGCACTGATGACGTTGAACTTCTGCTTGGCAAGCATTCCCTTCACAAGCAACACGTTCACAGGCACATCATCAACAACGAGTACAGTACACTTTGAATTATCTGTAGCCATATTATTTATTATAATTTTGTTTATTGTCGGTTATTTCAACTTTATAGGGAACGCTCTGAACTATTAAAAAATTGCTTATTGTCATTTCAAAAACAAACGCTCCAATTCTTTGCAAAGATAGGAAAAATTATTGTCAATATATCACTTTTGCAACAATTTATTTCATGTTGCTAAAAAAGAAAAATAACTTGAAATATAAATCAGAAATAATGCTACAAATTTCTAAATTGAGAAACAGTGAGTTATATGGCTTCTACGCATAAAAAAGCAAAAGCCCTACAGTTTATAGGACTTGCATAAGATGAGGGTGTATCAAAACTCCATATTAAAAGTTCTGACACACCCTCAAGCTATGAAAGTATTTTAAAATTTCTTACCAAATCTGCGCTCTCTTCTTCTTGTCAAGGAAGAGTTTGTCGCCCTTCTTCACGTTGAAAGCCTTATACCAAGCGTCAATCTGTGGCAAGGCAGCGTTTACGCGGGCCTCTGCAGGAGAGTGAGGGTCGGTCTTTATCTGACGGTCAATAAACTCAGGACGTGCGTTGCCTGCCCATACTGTAGCCCATGAGAGGAAGAATCGCTGCAACGGAGTGAAGCCATCGATAGTCTTGCCTGCCGACGGATTCTCCTTGAGCAGATTCTCAAGAGCACGGAGCGAGATGTTCAAGCCGCCGTTGTCACCAATGTTCTCGCCGAGAGTCAGCTTACCGTTAATCTTCTTGCCTGGCAGAGCCTCCACATTCGAGAAGTAGTCTACAAGCACCTTGGTGCGAGCCTCAAAGTTCTTCTTGTCGGCTGCAGTCCACCAGTCGTGCTGGTTGCCATTCTTGTCAAACTGTGAGCCCTGGTCGTCGAAGCCGTGCGACATCTCATGACCGATCACACCACCAATACCACCATAGTTTACAGCCTCGTCAACATTGGGGTCGAAGAAAGGCGGCTGAAGGATGGCTGCAGGGAAGCATATCTCATTTGTTGTAGGATTATAGTAGGCGTTGACAGTCTGCGGAGTCATTTGCCACTCTGTCTTGTCCACTGGCTTGTTCACCTTGCGCGAGATATAGTCCTTTGAAAGGAACACTGATATATTCTGCATGTTCTCAAGCAACGAGAGCGACTCGTCAATCTCAAGTCCGCTATAGTCCTTCCACTTGTCAGGATATCCTATCTTCACGATAAAGTTGGCGAGCTTGTCCTGTGCCTGAGCCTTTGTAGCGGCCGACATCCATGTAGCCTCATCGATGCGCTGCGAGAGGGCTGTCTGCAAGTTCTTCACAAGCTTTATCATCATCTCCTTGCTTGATGCGGGGAAATACTTCTCGACATAGAGTTTGCCGATAGCCTCTCCAAGCACACCGCTTACAAGGTTGGTGGCACGCTTCCAGCGTGGACGGTCCTGCTGAACACCCGACATTACACGGCTCAACTCGAAATCAGCCTTACGGAAATCATCGCCAAGATAACCTGTCTGGCTTGCCACAGCGTGTGCCTCGGCATAAGCCTTGAGGTCGTCGAGCGGCTCGTCGGCAAGAATCTTTTCCACTTCGTGGATAGGCTCAATCTGACCAACGTCGATGTGAGAGAATGGAGGGAATCCCTGTGCAAGGAAGAAGTTGCCCCAGTCAATGCCTGGAAAATCCTTTACAAGCTGTGCATAAGTCATCTTATGATAATTGGCTTGCACATCGCGAAGCTCCACCTGACCTTTGCTTGCCTTTGCTATGCGAGTCTCTATGCGCATTGTGGCGTCAGCCTTACGCTGTGCTGTAGCCTCGTCGTTGCCTGCAAGAACGAGAATCTGCTTGATATATTTAGCGTAAGCATTGCGTACTGCCTTCACCTGAGCGTCGTCTGAGAGGTAGTAGTCGCGCTCGCCAAGTCCGAGTCCACCCTGACCCAAACCCACGATATTGTTGGCTGCGTCCTTCATGTCGGCACCAACACCAGCACCAAACATCAAACATCCCACACCACGTGCGTCGAGCTGGGCAATGACAAGCTGATACTCGCGACGGTCGCCGATAGCGTTTATCTCCTTGAGAATCGGCTGCAGCGGAGCAGCACCCTCGCGGTTGAGGCGCACACTGTCCATTGCAAGGTTGTAGAGCGAGCCTATCTTCTGTCCGAGCGAACCTTTTGGCTGCGGTGTCGACGAATACTCATTGATGAGTCCGAGAATACGCTTCTGGTTCATCTCGTCGAGGTCGGTGAACGAACCATTGCGTGCATGCTCTGCATCAAGTGGATGCGCCTTGCGCCAGCCGCCGATGGCATACTCATAGAAGTCGTTGCCGGGCTTTACAGACGTATTCATGTAGCCTGTATTGATGCCCTTCGAGGTCTGAGCACCTGCCGACACTGTTGCGGTCAGCGAGAGTGCAAAAAGAATTGTTCTTACGTTCATTATTTTTAATTAATGTTTGTTGTTTCGACTTACAAATTGACTACATCTTTAATCTATTGAACTGCAAATTTACAGATTTTACTACACACTAATGATTTTTATTAGGAATAGTTAACAACGAATTGACATTTATGAAACCATAATGAAGATATTGCCATCTGCATCACAGCGGGTCTACATCAAAGAACACAGTCATTGCCGCATAGCGCTTGTCCTGCAACAACGCTGCCCGTGCGGCTGCCATGTGTCTGCGTGCAAGACTTAGGTCGATGCCAAGCTCAAGTTTCAGCACTATCTTGCGTATCGACTCTGTCTTCACTCTTGCCACCGAAGGCTTGTCGGGGCCAAGCACCCGCTCACCAAACGACTGACGCAGACGTGCCGCCAACTCAACAGCTGCCGACTCGACAGTAGACTCATGCTTATATCTCAGATACACATAAACGAGATGGAAGAAAGGTGGATAGTTGAACATGCGCCGCTCCTCAAGCAAGTCGCGCGAGAAAGAAGCGAAATCACCCGCCACAACTTGATGAATCACGGGCAGTTCGGCACTCTTCGTTTGCAGTATCACAAGTCCTTGTTCGCCTCTTCGTCCTGCCCTGCCGCTCACCTGCGATAGCATCATGAAGGCATGCTCGTAGGCACGGAAGTCGGGATAGTTCAACATGGTATCGGCATTTAGAATACCCACCACGGAGACATTGCCGAAATCAAGTCCCTTCGAAATCATCTGCGTGCCAATAAGTATGTCGGTGCGTCCGTTGGAGAATTCGTTGATAATGCGCGAATAGGCATTGCGCGAGCGGGTGGTATCGAGATCCATTCGGGATATCCGAGCCTCAGGAAACAGCTCCCTCACACGGTCTTCTATCTTCTCCGTGCCATATCCACGCCCCATCAGTTCGGTACTCTCGCAATTGGGGCATTGTCGAGGCACGGCATAAGTGAATCCGCAATAATGGCATGTGAGCACATTCATCGAGCGATGATAAGTGAGCGAGACATCACAGTTCTTGCATTTAGGCACCCATCCGCACACCTTGCACTCCACCATCGGGGCAAAGCCACGGCGGTTCTGAAACAGAATCACTTGCTTGCGGTTGTTCAGAGCCGAGCGCATAGCCTCAAGCAGGTCGGGCGAGAATGCCCCCCGCATCATCTTTCGGCGATAGAGGTCTTTAGTGTCAACCACTCTTATCTCAGGCATTGCCACATTGCGGAATCGTGTGGTGAGCTGCACATATCCGTATTTTCCCGTGGTTGCGTTATAGTAGCTCTCCATCGATGGCGTGGCTGTGCCGAGCAGCACCTTCGCTCCTTCATACATTCTTGCAAGCATTATGGCAGCCGAACGCGCATGATAGCGCGGGGCAGGGTCTTGCTGTTTAAAGGATGTCTCGTGTTCCTCGTCCACTATTACAAGTCCAAGCCTTGTGAAAGGCAGAAAGACAGCCGAGCGTGCGCCGAGAATCACGTCGTAAGGCTCTTCCGAAAGCTGCTTCTTCCATATCTCCACACGCTCCGCATCGCTGTACTTTGAGTGATATATGCCAAGGCGCGAGCCAAACACATGTTGCAGTCGACGCGTCATCTGCACCGTCAAAGCTATCTCCGGCAAGAGATAAAGCACCTGGTGGCCCTCGTCAATGGCTTTTTTTATCAGATGTATATAGATTTCAGTCTTGCCGCTCGACGTAACGCCATGCAGCAACACCACATTCTTGCTCATGAACTGCACTCCTATCTGATTCATGGCGTCCTGCTGTGCCTCGCTCAGCGGCTGAATGTTTTCTGGATGATACTCCCCTCCTCCACCTATGCGCCCCACCTCACGGTAGTAGACCTCAAGAAACTTGCGGCTGACAAGCTGTCGAAGCACGGCATCCGAGGCACCGGCGGCGTTGAGCAGTTCGTCGCAAGCCACATCCTGTATATGGTCGGGCGGCGTTTCTCCGTCAATCTGATCCCAATGGGATAGTTGCAGATATGTAGTGAAGGTCTGCTGTTGCTTCAGTGCCCTGCCAAGTATGGTCAAGGCAAGATGCAGATTCTGTTCTGTGCGAAGATTGGCAGGCAACGTCACGCAGCGCACAGTCTTGGGGTGGTAATTCTCCTCAGCCTTCAGTCCGGCAGGCAGAGCCGCCTTAAACACATCGCCGAGTGCCGACATATAATATGTAGAAATCCACTGCCATAGTTTCAATTGCCGTTCAAGCAACACAGGCTCCTGGTCTATCACCTGCAAGATGTCGCGTGTTTCGAAATCGGGCTTTACGTCATGCGTGCGCACAGCCATAGCTGTATAAGTCTTCGACTTTCCCAATGGCACAAGCACACGCACACCAAGCCTCACCCCCCCGGCAAGGCTTGCTGGAAGAGAGTAGGTGAAGGTGCCCTCCAAGGGCAAAGGAAGAATTACGTCAACGTATTGCATAAGCCTCTTATTTCTTGGCCTCAGGATAAGAGATTCGCGTGTGGTAGATCGACTTCAAACGTTCGATAAGCACGAGTTTTGCAAGTGCTATGTCGCGGAATGTGATAGGACACTCGCGGAAGTAGCCTTCGCTCACATCGCCATCAATTATCTTGTTCACGAGGTTGGAGATTGTCTCCTCGGTATATTCGGACAATGAGCGCGATGCCGCCTCCACACCGTCTGCTATCATGAGGATTGCCTGCTCACGGGTGAAAGGATTAGGACCAGGATATTGGAATGGTGCCGGGTCTACATCTTCGTCCGGGTGCTCGTTTTTATATTTAATGTAGAAGTATTTGGTTATTCCCGTGCCATGATGAGTCACGATGAAGTCGCGTATTATCGTAGGCAGGTTCTCGCGCTCGGCTATCTTCGCACCCTCCACCACATGGTTTATGATTATACGCGCACTCGCGCGATACGACATATTGTCGTGCGGATTCACACCCGCCTGATTTTCGGTGAAGAACACCGGGTCTACCATCTTGCCTATGTCGTGATACAGCGCACCGGTACGCACAAGCAGCGAGTTGGCTCCAATCTTGTTGGCTATCTCGGCAGCGAGATTTCCCACAGTAATTGAGTGCTGGAATGTGCCTGGAGCCACCTCTGAGAGATCACGCAGAATGCCTCGGTTGGTATTTGAAAGCTCAAAGAGAGTGACGCTCGACACGAAACCAAACATCTTCTCAATAATATACATCAGCGGATAGGACAGCAACAGCAGCACTCCGTTCACCACGAAATGATAGTACATGTCGGGATCCATAAGCGTAAACTCGCTGTCCTGCACAAGCTGCAACGCAAAATACACCAAGGCACTGCCAAAAGCTACAAGAATGCCTGTCTTAAACACTTGGGCACGGCGAGTAAGCTCGCGCAATGAGTAGATGGCAATGAGTCCTGCCACAATCTGAATGATGATAAACTCATACTGGTATTTCACGGCTATGGTGCAGATGAGTATCATCGTGACGTGGGAGATGAAAGCCGTGCGCGAGTCCATAAACACTCTCACGAATATAGGAGCCATGGCAAAAGGCACTATGTAGACACTCATAAAGTTGTGGCGCATCATCAGCGACACCATCACGGGGAAGAGCGTCATCAACGTATAAAGCATGGCTATGGCACGCGGCTTGTTGAAATAGTCGCGGCGGAAAAGCGCGAGATACATTGTGAAGAGCACAAGCATGAGTGTCACGAATATCACCTGTCCTATGAATGTGCTCGTTATCTCGTTTTGTGTGGCTGAGCGGCGTTGCATCTCTCGCTCGAAGGAGTTGAGCACACGATAGGTGTACTCATCCACGATGTCGCCACGGTCGATCACCTTCTGCCCGCTCATCACCATTCCGCTCGCTGGAGGTATCGACGACAGAAGGTCGTTCTTCTCCGTCTCCGACCTTTCCTTATTATACACGAGGTTTGGCTCTATATAATTATTTAGGTTGCACCGTTGCAGTATAGGGCGTTGCTCTGCCACATGCGGGTCGGAGAACAGCTGCTCATAGGCTGAGAGCGTGGAATATAAATTTGACAAAGGCGTACTTTGGGCGTTGTTGCCTATCACTACGCGCACCATTGTTGAGGAGTCGTTGTATATTTCATTATACTCTGGCGTGTCCATGATGCCTGTCTGATAGAGTTTCTGCAGACGCTTGGCAATTATGCCCACATATTCATGCGGCAGACCGGGGATTCCGTTGCGGAAGTCGTTGGTGAACTTCTCCACCTCCTTTGTCTCTACTGTCTGGTCGTAGTTGTAGTAGGGCTGATAGGACTCAAGCAGCGAGTCTTCCTGCTCCTTTATAGTCTCGTCGGTCTTGTAGATAGGAAAATCAAACTTGGCTATAAACGAGCCATACATCCACGGCTTGCCCACATCGTAGCGGAAGCGTTGGCTTTCGTTGCGTGGAAGAAACCACACTATGAGCGTCACGGTGACGACAATCAGAGCCATTCGGCTGAGAATATCGCGCCAAAAACGGCGGTTGTTATTGTCAATTCTGTACATACCTTAGTGTATTTAAATGATTCAGACTGCAATATTACAAAAAAAATGTGAATATCGTGGAAAAATATACTACCTTTGTATCGAAAACAAAAAAACTCAACATATTATGTCAGATAGAAAAGTGAGGGTGCGCTTCGCACCAAGTCCTACGGGACCCCTGCACATCGGTGGTGTGCGTACAGCATTGTATAACTATCTCTTCGCGCGTCAGCACGGCGGCGACCTCGTTTTCCGTATTGAGGATACCGACTCCAACCGTTTCGTTCCCGGAGCCGAAGACTACATCATAGAGTCGTTCCGCTGGCTCGGCATCAAGTTCGACGAGGGTGTAAGCTTTGGTGGCGAGCATGGCCCTTACCGCCAGAGTGAGCGCCGCGCCATCTACAAGAAATATGTAGAGCAGCTTCTTGCCGACGACAAGGCATACATCGCCTTCGACACTCCCGAGCAGCTCGAAGCCAAGCGCAGCGAGATACAGAACTTCCAGTACGACGCACATACACGTATGCAGATGACCAACTCGCTCACTCTCCCCAAGGAGGAAGTGGAGCGTCGCATCGCCGACGGCGAGCAGTATGTGGTGCGCTTCAAGGTAGAGCCTGGCATCGAGGTACACGTGAACGATATGATTCGCGGTGATGTGAAGATCAAGAGCGACATTCTCGACGACAAGGTGCTCTACAAGAGTGCCGACGAATTGCCTACATACCACCTGGCCAACATCGTCGACGACCATCTTATGGAAATCACCCACGTTATCCGTGGCGAGGAGTGGTTGCCTTCGGCTCCGCTTCATGTGCTCCTCTATCGTGCTTTCGGTTGGGAGGACACCATGCCGACATTCGCCCATCTGCCGCTGCTCCTTAAGCCAGAGGGCAAGGGCAAGCTCTCTAAGCGTGACGGCGACCGCCTCGGTTTCCCGGTATTCCCGCTTGAGTGGCACGACCCCAAGACTGGCGACATCTCTTCAGGCTACCGCGAGAGCGGCTATTTCCCCGAGGCTGTAGTCAACTTCCTTGCCCTGCTTGGATGGAACCCAGGCACAGAGCAGGAGTTGTTCTCGCTCGACGAACTTGTCAATCTCTTCGACATCCACAAGTGCTCCAAGGCTGGCGCACGCTTCGACTTCCAGAAGGGCATGTGGTTCAACCACGAGTACATGCTGCGCAAGTCGAACGAGGAGATTGCCAACCTCTTCGCTCCTATCGTTGCCAACAACGGTGTGGACGAGTCGATGGAGCGCATCACTCAGGTTGTTGCCATGATGAAGGACCGTGTGAGCTTCGTCAAGGAGCTTTGGCCTTTGTGCTCATTCTTCTTCATCGCTCCTACAGAGTACGACGCCAAGACCGCAAAGAAGCGCTGGAAGGAAGACTCCGCCAAGGTAATGGGCGAGCTTGCCGACGTGCTTGAGTCTATCGACGACTTCTCTATCGAGGGTCAGGAGCCTATCGTGATGAAATGGGTAGAGGACAAGGGCTACAAGCTCGGCGACGTTATGAACGCCTTCCGTCTTGCCCTCGTGGGCATAGGCAAGGGTCCGGGCATGTTCGACATTTCAGCTTTCCTCGGCAAGGAGGAGACAATCAAGCGTCTGCGCAAGGCTATCGAGGTGTTGGGATAATAATCCCACACCTTCATTAAGGTGCAAAACTTTTCGATTATGTATAACATTGCAATTTACATGTATCTCATTGGCGTTGCCATAGCAAGCCTCTTCAACGAGAAGGTGCGCAAGATGTGGCGTGGCGAGCGGCAGGCTATAAAGATACTTAAGGAGAAGGTTGACCCCACAGCCCAATATGTGTGGTTTCATGCTGCCTCGCTCGGCGAGTTTGAGCAGGGCCGCCCATTGATGGAGCGCCTGCGACAGGAGCACCCAGAATACAAGATACTCCTCACTTTCTTCTCGCCCTCAGGCTATGAGGTGCGCAAGGACTACAAAGGAGCCGACATCGTGTGCTATCTGCCCCTGGACACCATACGCAACTCACGACGCTTCCTGCGTGCCGTGCGTCCCGTGATGGCTTTCTTCATTAAGTATGAGTTCTGGTACAACTATTTCCACATACTGCAACATCGTGGAGTGCCTGTCTACAGCGTGTCGTGCATATTCCGACCTAACCAGATCTTCTTCCGTTGGTATGGCAAGCAATACGCCCGCGTGCTGCATTGTGTCACCAAGTTCTTCGTGCAGAACGAGGAGAGCCGACAGCTTCTTCAGGGCATAGGTATCGACCGCTCCGAGGTTGTAGGCGACACTCGCTTCGACCGTGTATTGCAGATACGCGATGCCGCAAAGCAGTTGCCTATAGTAGAGGCTTTCCGCTATGGCTCTGCCGAAGGAAATGCAGAGGGCACACCCATCAAGACATTTGTTGCAGGCTCATCATGGGGTCCCGACGAGGATATCTTCATCCGCTATTTCAACGAGCGTCACGACTGGCGGCTCATCATAGCCCCTCATGTCATAGGCGAGGAACATCTTCAGCAGATTCTATCGAAACTGCAACGCAAGACGGTACGCTACACTCAGACCACTCCCGAGGAGGCCGCCCAAGCCGAATGTCTCATCATCGACTGCTTCGGTCTGCTATCCTCCATATATAATTATGGTGACGTGGCTTACGTGGGCGGAGGTTTCGGTGTAGGCATCCACAATGTGCTTGAGGCTGCCGTATGGCACATGCCCGTGTTCTTCGGTCCCAACAACAAGCATTTCCAGGAAGCCCAATGGCTGCTTCAGTCAAAAGGTGGCATAGAAATCATGTCGTTCGACGACTTCAAGATTCAGATGGACCGCTTCATCGCTGCGCCTGAACTTATAAGAGAACGAGGCAACGCCGCGGCAAAAGTTGTGGAGGAACACACTGGAGCCACTAAGCGAGTGATGAACGATTGCTTCTGATTCATATAAAAAAAAACACAGACAAAAGTAAAAAACATTGCTTTACTCTTGCCTGTGTTTTTTTATTTTCAAATAGCAAGCCGTATTAAGGTTGCTATATATTCTCATTTATTTCACTACTATCTTCTTTCCTTCCACAACATATACACCAGGCTTCAGTCCGTCCATATTTGTGGTCTGCGTCTTCATGCGCACTCCATCAATGGTGTATACATCAAACTTGTGTCCCTTTGCCACAATCTCGCCTATTCCAGTAGGCTCGCTGTGGAGTGTGGCAGGTGCCGATTCGTTGTCGTCGGCATAAACAGCTGTCACCTGATAGAGATAGTATCCGTTTGCCGCACCCTCGTCGGTATAAGCAAGCTCAGAAGTAGAACCGAGCAACTTACCGTCTCTATATACATTGTATTTCACTGGCTTTCCACCGCCCACATGATAGGACACATCATCAATCATCAGGATATATGCCGTTTCTGCCGGCGTCACATTGCGTATGGCAAAGTGCTTTGCACCCTCTGGCAAATCGGCTGTTATCTCCTGCCAGTTGCCACCAGCCACCTCTACAGTCTTCAGCAGTTCGAAGTTGTTGATGTCGGTATCACTCGTTGAATAACGTATTTCCACCTTCTGTTTCAAGTCAACCAACTCGCCTGTCATCTGGTTTGTAGCAGTCACATTATTGGCATAGAAGCTGATTGTCTGCGCGTCGCCGGGAAGAGCAGGACTGATGAGCCAGTCGTCATTATCCACAGTCTCCATATCAAAGGTGTAGATATTCATTATTGTACCGTGAACAGAGGCGAGGAACTGGTTGCCTCCATGAGCATTGAAGGTGTTGATGCCACCCGATGTCAAATCCACTCCACCGAAGTCATGCGGATTGAACACAATATAGGCAAATGGCTCACCCTCGTTCTCATACATTATCTCATTACCGTTACTGTCGTATACAAAGTCACCTGCCGATAAGCCTTCATCACCATCAAATGATGTCCATTCTCCGAAATCATAGAATTCCCACGGTGTGTAATCCTCGAAACCTTCGGTCTTGGCTGTCAAAGCCAAAGGTTCGTCCCAAGCAATCACAACATTCTCACCTATTGTCTCGGCACGTAAGTTGCGCACTGGTTGCAAGTCGGGGGCTTCCACAAGCAGAGTCTTCACAGCCTCATTGTTGTCTGCCATATTGTCGCCCTCAGCCTCAACAACAGCCTTTACTGCCAATTCGCTGGCTTCCTCAAGCTTGTCCACCTTATAATCAAACTCAAACACGCGCACGTCTAACGCATTGACAGGATTATCCACCTTAAGTTCTTCCACCTTACTGCCGTTCACATAGAGCTTCAGCTTATATGTGTCTACAGTCTCGCTGCCCACGTTGGCTACCTTCACACGTACCTTTGTCGATTCGTTTCGCTTCACCTTCTTCTCTGTCTCTACCTCCACGGCAAGGTCCTTGGCAGCAAAGTCGCCAATGCGTATATTATCCAAGTAAAGCATATTCTGTTCAGTGACATCCGACATATCCGTCAATGTGAATATTATCTGCACATATCGCTCACCCAAGAAAGCCGAGAGGTCATGCCAGTTGGTTGTCCAGTGGTCGTCTGCCACGCTGATTTCCTGCTTTTTGAGCACTACCGGTTCCTTGCCAGGGGCTTTTGCCAAAACAGTGAAGGTTCCCGACTTTGTGCTCGTCTTCTGCTTATATGCAAGCATCGGATGCGTTGTTCCTGCCAATGATATCTTGAATGTCTTCACACCGACCGAGTCATTGCAGAATGTTTGCAGATACAGACTTCCTCCATCCTCGTCGGCAGCCTCATCCACAGAGCGTCCTGCGCCCGCCATTCCGAATGTCACGCCCTGTCCCTCGCCGAAAGGTATCAGGACATGACTCTCCTTGCCACCGGCAAAACTCTCGTGATATGGCACAGTCTCGGGCTTGCCCAACAATATAGCGTTGGATATATTGGCACTGGCACTTATACCAGTTGCGTTTTCAGCTGTAACAGCCAATTCTATTTCCCTTGGATCTCCCTCATCGGCTCCGAATCCCAAGTCGAAGTTCGTAACACCCTTTTCTGTCTTTGCCAACTCTTCCGCCAACTCCGGTTCTCCATAGTTGTTGTAGGTGACAGACGATATATGGTATACAACATCTTCGGGGAAGAAAGCACCATCATGAGCTGCTTTTGCAGCATCCCAAGAAAGCACCACTTTAGCAGGATCGTCCGAAAGTATCGGATTTTCTGGTGCTGCAGGCAGGTCAAGACCTATATACGCCGAAGTGGTGAATGATTCACCGTCACCCTCACCGTTATATGGTATGAGTGTGAAAGCGTTAATGCCTGCCGCAGGAATGTCATCCACTGCCACTGTGTTTATACCGCCTGGCTTGTCTGTCTTCACGTCAGCCACCAACTTGCCGTTGAGCATGAGCTTAACACCAGACAAAGCCGTCAATGCCGAACCATCGAATGCCTTTTCGGGAGATTTGAACTCCACAGTTGCCTTTAATGCTGCTGAGGCATCAGGAGTCACCTTCACATCAGTCACCATAGCTGGAGACTTGGCTTCGGGAGCTGCTGTCACAGAAATATCATCCACATAGAGTGCTATCGTGAACGGGTCGCTGATTGCGTGGAAACCTATATAGAACACACCGTCTTCAACAGGCTGTATCTTCTGCACATACGACTTGTATTCCGTGTTAGCCACATCCGTGGATTCGAGCACAGTCTGCGTCATAGCCTCAACAGTGGCATCCTTACCGTACTTCACCTCTATGCGCTCAGGATACGTCTCCTGCACACAGCGCAACTTGAAGTTCACATAATAGCTCTTGCCTGCTTTCAGGTTTAGTCCAGGAGTGATGAGCCAGTCATCTGCTTGGTTTTTGATGTTGTAGACATACATGGCAGCACCCTCACCATCATGCAAGGAGTGGTTCCACGTGCCGCTCTCGCCATACTGACTTGGCGCTCTGTCGCCATTGACATCAATCACAGTGAACTGTTCCCATTGGTCTGCCGTATTAAAGTCGGCACTCCATCCTGCATCAAAGACAGCCGGAACCAACTTAGAAGATTTTGCAGCCAAAGCGTTGCCAACAGCCTTACGATGCTTCTTGCCAGTTGTCAGACCTGGTGTCAACCGTTTTTCCACAGCATTGTCCCTAACCTTCAGGGATGTTGCTTCACCATACTTTTTCGCCAACTGCTCAGTGCGATGTTCTTGAACGAGCTTTCTGTCAGTTATGGTCTGGGCATTGGCCAACGGAGTCGCCAGCAAGAATCCAATGCCGAGGAACAAAGTCTGTCTCTTGTCCATAAATTTAAGTTTAATAAGTGAAGTAAAAAAACAATAATACACAAGCCCCTATTTGCCACTATATCCTAAACAAACGGCATTCAGCTGCAAATGGAGCAATATGTTGCAAAGATATAACAAATCTTTGATGTGTCCTCATTTTACACTCATTATCTCTTTTTATTCATCACTATATTTCGAGTGAAGCTACAACCATGTATCTGCAAGCATACATATATTTGACAGCAAGCATACGTATATTTGACAGCAAGCAAAAATACTTTTGACCATAGGCAAAAATTGAATACATATACTATCTACGCCTTACACATTAATTTATCATTCTCTATGTATTATAATAATACTTTACCTCCTCGAAAATAAACTATATTGATAATCAATAAATTAGCATTTCTTGGTATAAATATGAATGCATTTTAATCAAGCAAAAAAACAAGAAACACATGCTTAATAATAGAAATTAATTCATTTTGTTGCAAATAAGCTATAAATTTTATTCAGATTTTCTTTATATAGAGAAATTAGCAGTATCTTTGCCAAAAGAAACGATTACTATATGGCAAGTAAAAATTTAAATAGACTAAAAGTAGTTCTTGCTGAAAAGCAGCGGACGAACTAATGCTGCTGTTCGTGAATTGCTTGCATATCTCAAGTATTTTGACGAATTTTGTATAAAGGTTGTACATA